>NZ_AKWZ02000003.1:300000-455698 GCF_000306235.2 Leptospira fainei serovar Hurstbridge str. BUT 6 | reverse complement strand
TTTTAGAATAGTCTTCTTCAAATAATTTCGCAGCTACTTTGAGGTTATTCGAAAAGAAATACGTTTTCGCGAGCATCAACCTGACGAGTAAATAATCTGGATTATCTTTATAAAGTCTTTCGAAGGATGATTTGGATTCATTCAAATGTTTTGATTGAAATTGAGCCAAAGCTTGTTTATAGTTATCACGCAACTTATCCGAATTATCAGAACAACTCAAGAACAATGAAAATAGAAAAAAATAAGATAATCGCTTCACTATATAGTTCACAAAAAGAAGAAATTACCGTAGGTTGTTTTTTCCGTCAAATATATTGATTATTGCTAATTGGAAATTCCTTCCGTTTCTTCAATTAAAGCAATTTAGATCGAAAGGAAAGTGAACCGACCTTTATTATTTCTCTCGACAGGGAGCGAATCCAGCTAAGTATCGTTTTGATATTCTCTACAAAGGATTCATTCGATGTTAACCGGAATCAGCTTTAAGATAAAGGAAACGATTTGGAATCAGTTATCCGAAATAAGAGATTTCATTCAAGAAAAAAAGGATATCGAAAGTTGGACAGACTTCCAATTACTTGAGGGCTTAAAAAGGTATGCTTTCGGATTCGGCTTAGCAAGTTTTATAAACATTGTCTTAATTCTAATTGGAATTTATGCAAATGGTTCAGACAAAAACGCGCTCATCGAAAACCTCTACGCTCAAAAGGAAATCGGCGGGCTGCTTTATTTCTTCTCCCATTTCCCCCAAAACATATTCGGATTCATTTTCCTTTGGGGATTCCTTCCGATACTCGTCGCTTCTCTTTGGTATCTCGCATTTATAATATTAAATGGAAAGGAAAAAGAAGCTTCTAAACCCACTCTTACGTTACTATCCTTGAACAGTCTTTTCATTCCATTAACGGGAATTGTCGTCCAAGAAATCTTTAGCTTTTAAAAATACCTTTCGGAGCGGCTGGACTCGTTCCTAAATTGCTCACTCTCTTTTGGGCTCTACTCACGTTCTTGATCTATGCTGGAAGTTTCTCATATTCCATTTTAGGATTTAGAAAGCAATTCGACCAACCGATGGGACGAGCGGTCATCTTATCCCTTTCACCCGCAATTTTTGTCTTTCTAATTTATACATTCTTCTATTAGGACGTAATCTTGAAGTTTGTAAAAAGAATCTGCCCTATCTTTATTGTGATTTTAATTTTAAGCGGATGCAAATCCAAAGAATCCGCTTCCAAACAAGGATTGGAATTAAACGTGCAAGGTAAGGAGTTACTCTCATCAAATCCGGAGAAAGCTTTGTCGAAATTCTTGAAAGCCGAGGAATTAAATCCAGAGACACCGGAATACAAAGCGAACGCTGGAATCGCATACATGGCTTTAAATCGAAATGAAGAGGCTTTGCAGAAGTTCAAAGAAACGATTCAGCTCGATCCTAAATACCTCCAAGCTTATTATAACCAAGGAGTCATTCTAGAAAGCCTTGGAAATCATGAGGATGCAATCAACAGCTATAAGGCAGCTCTCCAAATTGCACCCGACTCTCCTGAAATCGTTTACAATCTTGCACTCGCCCACGAAAAATCGGGTCAGGATAAAGAGGCAGCCGAAAACTATTCTCGTTTCATTGTGATCGCTCCGCAAAACTTACAACCTGCAATCGAAGAAGCCAAATCAAGACTCAACTGATTGCAAGGCGGCAAAGACGAAAAAACTAATGAGAAACGAAAGACCGGGAAGAGAAAGAGGAAGAGATAAAAACTCTCGCGGAAAACAACTTCGATCGTGTTTGGATGGAAAGCGGTAACTTCCGTACCTCCCGAATAGGATCCTATACCCGAAATCCCAAGATATTCAGCACAGGCTAAAGCGAACATTTGGGCAATTTAGCTACGGCGCGAATTGTGAGAACAAACAAAGATCGTCTCCGAATAATCTTGCTCGTTCTTTATTTCTCTTATCGATTTTGAAAATTGAAGTAATATTTCCTTTCTTTCTTTTGGAATTAGGGACTGCTCTGCCTCTCGTTTAGCTAAAAAACTCTCTATAGATTCGAATAGACCGCTCATATTTTTTTTTCCTAAGATAAAACTTATCTCGAAGCTTCTTCGCGATCTCAACGAGGAAAACAAGTACCGGAATCTCGACTAAAGGACCGACGATTCCTACGAAAGCTTGTCCGGAAGCAAGTCCAAAGGTTCCAATTGCAACCGCTATCGCTAGTTCAAAATTATTTCCCGCAGCTGTAAAAGAAACTGCGACGTTTCTTGGATAATCTGCTTTGATTAGGACGCCTAAACCGAAACTGAGGAAAAACATGAAAATAAAATAGATTAGAAGAGGAACGGAAATTTTAACAACATCGAACGGTATATTGAGAAGAGAACCCCCTTTAAGGCTAAAAATGAATATTATTGTTAGTAGCAAAAAGACAAGGGTTATAGGAGAAATTGCAGGAAGCAATTCTTTAGTCGTCCAATCTTCACCTTTAAAACGAATACTAACTGTCCGAATTCCCCATCCTAATAAAAATGGAATGCCTAAGTAGATCAGAACGCTAGATGCAATATCCCAATAGTCGACTTTTATGAATGAATTCGTAAGCCCTAATGTTCCCGGCAGTATGCCTATGAAGAAATAAGCCAGGCTGCCATAAAGAAGAAGCTGAAAGATGCTATTTAAGGCAACAAGCCCCGCAGCAACCTCTCTATCACCGTCTGCAAGATCATTCCAAACCAAAACCATCGCAATGCAACGGGCAATGCCAATAAGAATTAACCCGACTCTATATTCAGGATTCTCCGGAAAGAAAAGAAATGCCAGACCGAACATCAATAGCGGTCCGACAATCCAATTCAAAAGGAGTGAATACAAAATTAAATCCACTCGTCCGAATGCTTTTGGAATTCTCAGAAAATTCACCTTTGCTAAAGGAGGAACCATCATGAAGATAAGCCCGATAGCGATTGGCAAGTTTGTTCCACCGAATTCAGATTTTCGAATCCATTCTACGGAGTTAGGAAACCATGTAGCCAAGGACATTCCTATCGCCATAGCAATGAAAATCCAAAGGGTCAAGAATCGATCAATAAATGATAATCGTTTTTCAGAAGCCATCAATCGCTTTATCGCAATATTACGATAAAAGTCAAATCAATTTATTAGCAAGAATTTTCATTTTCCGGAATTTGAGAAAGTAGCGTATTGAAATGACTGCCGATTTCTTCCCAGGCTTTTTTATCGATACAATAACAAATAGAGGGTCCTTCAATGGTTCCCTGGAGAATTCCGACTTCTTTTAAAGCCTTTAAATGCTGGGAAATCGTAGCCTGAGCGAGTCCAAGTTCATCCACTAAATCACCGCAGACGCAGGCCTTTTTTTTTAAAATGGACTCTAGAATAGCTATGCGAGCCGGGTGCCCCAGTGCCTTTGCATAAGACGCCATTTTATTCTGCCTTTTATTGAACAACTCGGTCTTCGTGATTCCCATTTCGTTTAATTTAAGATGAATGCCGTGATTTATTTCAAGTTTAAATTCACCATCTTCGATATCTTTTCAATCTTGCTTGAGTTTGTTTACGCGTATCGGGATCATCCAATTTAAAAGCATCATTCTTGATTAAATTGAGACACCACTGTTTTTAGAATGAGGATAATTTCGCCTAGTCGCATAAAACCGAACGCCTTTTGGATTCAAAAACAGGTAAATGTAAGCGATGAACAAAAGAAGGAATGCTCTCTGGAGTTTAAAGAACAAACGATAAAATGCATATTAACGGATTCTTTTACGATAAAAGAAGAAATAGAATCTTCAGAGTTATATAGGCTAATTAGGGAACTTCAAAAGAAGCCACCCGCCTTTTATATGCAAAAAGATGATTGTGAAACATTTTCTATCGTCATTTTAATCTGTCTTATTCGGGAAAGCTGGCTAAATATTATAATTTTATTTTACCTAATTCAAGATTCTTAACGTCTTTCTTTTTACTTTTATCCGCTTCTTCGGGATTTTTTATTAAAACGATGTTGGAAGGAAATACGGATCGATTCAGCACAAAGCCATATTCCTTCGCGATTACTTTACCCGGATCTACGGGAGCTAACTGAGCTTCATCAATCCCCCATGACATACGAACAGTACTTTTAAGGCTTTCCCAAAAAGAAGTCGCCTCTTCCAAAACTTGTGGTAACGCGATAACCTTATCTTTTGCATCCGTAAGATAAACTAAGGTCCATGCGACAGTGATCGGTTTGTCCGTAGCATTTTCGAACGCGAGTTTTATTACGAAAAAACTATCTTCCGCTCTCTTCGGTCGGTAAATTGAAAACTTTTCAGCCCTTCTTGTATCCAATAAATAAACCTTATATCCGGGAGTTGTCAAAGCAACTTTTCGATCTTTTATCTGTGGGCCGGAGCACGAGGATAAAGCAAAAAACCCGAATAGTAATAAAAACGAGAATCTAACTAATCTATGCATTTAATTTCCTTTATGCGCAATTTATTAAATATCCATTAATTCATAACCGATTCCGCGACTGACCGGTAGAAGAGGGATCTTTCTCTTTACCGACTTTCTCATTCTAGTCTCGGTACTTTTCCTTTCAAAGACTCGATAGCTGGACTAGCTATATTTTACCGGCTCAAAATTGTGAACCGATAAAATTCGGGAACTCCTCCGAGCAATTAGGAGGAAATTCCTGTATACGTAAGAAACATTACTTCAAGATACCATCTCGGTCCGCTTAGCCTAGTCACGTTTTAGTGGACACTTTCTAAGCTACATTTTCTTCAAACTCAACAGGACTCACATAACCTAAGAAGGAATGTGACCTCTGTCTATTATAATAAACTTCTATATAATCGAAAAGTGTTGTTTCAGCATCTTCTAATTTATAAAAGTAATTATATCTTATCTCTCTTTTTAAGGAACTAAAAAAGGATTCGGATACTGCGTTATCCCAACAATTCCCCTTTCTACTGTTACTCCTTCTGATTTTATTTTCTATTAGAAGTTGTCGCGTTTCCTTCGAACAGTAATTAGATCCTCGATCTGAATGAAAGATTAATCCTTTGGGAGGATTTCGAATTGCATATCCTCTGGAAAGAGCCTTGCATATTAATTGAGAATCATTTTTTGTCCCTATTGACCAACCTACAACCTTCCGAGAGTATAAATCCAAAATCACGCAAAGATAGATCCAACCGAAAGAGGACCGAAGATAAGTAACGTCAGAAACCCATACTTCATTCTTTCTTAAACGTTTAAATTTTCGACCTACTAAATCAGGGGCTATTCGACCAGAGTGCTTGGAATCCGTAGTAAATGCCCTAAAGCTTTTCTCTTGTTTTCCCCTTATTTCGCAAAGTTTCATTACTTTACGAACCGACCGAGCCCCATATGAAGAATAAACCTTCTTTACCTCTTTAAAAAGCCTTAGGAAACCATAATTCTTATCATGCCTTAGCCAGGTCTCATAGATGAATTTTACAAACTCTGGATCATACTTTTCTAACGCATTCTTGCTTCGTTTCATGAATTCATAGAAACCCGATCTCGAGACTCCTAATACTCTTGCCATGCCCTTAATAGAAAACTCGACCGATACGCTTCCATAAACTCTAATCGAGATTTTGTTCCTTCGAAAGCATGGCTGAATACTTTTTTAAAATCGCATTCTCTTCCTTAAGTCGGTAATTCTCTTTGCGAAGTTTCCTTAACTCCTCACTCTCTTTGATTTGTTTATCTGTCGGAGGGTTTTGTTCGTCAGACTTCTTCATATATTCAGCCTTCCATTGTCGCAAAACAAAATAGCTGATTCCTAACGATTCTGCTACTTCTTTTATTGTGAAAGAACCGGTTAATATGCGTTTTATCGCTTGCTCTTTAAACTCCGGAGAGTATTTCCCTTTTTTACTCATCGCTTCTTTATACCTCGATTCGAGCGAAAAAGGTGTCCAGTTTTATGTAACTAGGCTAGCTTCTTCCAATACCGAGTAAGTCATTTGTTTGATCCCTTCGTATATTTCCTTCTTAGGAGATTTAAACGGCATCGCAAATATCAAAAATAACTGAATCCAAGTATTAAAAGTTGCCTTGCGAATATACTGCTTTTTTATCTTATCATTTTTGTCTTTAAACGTATATGTTAACGTAAAATGATCCGGTGCCAAAGCGGGAAGAATCGTAAAAGTCAATCCGCTTATAAAAGCCATTACCTGATATATTTCTCCACCGCCTTCATTCAACGCCTCCACCCGTAACTTCAAATCTGTATTATCTAAACTGGAGCCGACACTCTTAAAATACCCGGAGTCATTCAAACCGTTCCTTAAATTCTCTTGCATACGTTCTATTGCATTCGCATTTACCTGCACCTCTTTTGTGCCGAGAATCGCCTTCTGCGTATACACTACCGATACCGTCTTGTTTCCGGTCTGTGCCGGCCTTCCGTATTCGGAATGATTAAATCCCTCCGGATAACTCGTAAACGTCGCGCAGTTAAACAAAAAAAGAAAACCGCCTACCAAAATCCCGAAAACCTTCATTCAATGTTTCTCCTTCAAGTAATTATATACATTTAACAATAAACTACCGATCACTTCGGTTCGATCTTCGATTGAAGACGGAAAGTAACGACGATTGTCGAACATATTCGAATTTTTCTCATTTGATATCGCCTTCTTGTCGCTAAATATTACTTTCTGTTTTGAATCCTTCGCCTTTAACTCGCACGAATATTTCGAATAATCCGTATGGATCGGACCTCCGAGCCAGATATATAAAGTAACCGTTATAATCGCTAATGGGAAATACGCCGGATGCGGTTCTCGCCGTTCCAAATATTCATCGCAGGTAATTTGTAATACGTGATAATTGCGATCACCCGGGTCCTTTTGACCGATATAATTCACTTTTGTAAAGTATTCGCTTTTTGCTGCGAAGTCCAATACTGATAAGGTAAACTTTTCTTCCTTCTGTAATCTATTTTCCAGATAGACAGGGAGAATTACTTTTTCAATATATACTGTCGATGGAAGAGGAAATGCCTTTGTTTTCGGTTCGCTTAAATTCACTCCGACTGGAATGGAAACGCATCCCGTTACGATTACAATGCCGATTGCTAAAAACAATCTTTCAACTATATGCTTCATACATTCCTTGAGTAGCGGTAAAATACTTAATGTTTTCAGATTATTGAGTAAATCGAATGCTGCTTCGAACCTTTATTGATTCCGAAAATGAATCTGCGAAACGAATTTCTTTTTCACCCACTTTCTTCTATAGCGATCTTCATGCCGACTTTCCTCATCACTTTTACCGGATCGCGTGAGATGCTTCTTTTACGGACCTCTTAAAATCACAGTACCAAAAAAGAATAAATTATGACCCATTAAAGTAACGGTGAACTCGTTCAGGGTAAGTCGATCTCCAGACCCGATAATTACATCCCAACTCGATCCATTGCCGGTTTTGCGCATGAGAATTTAAGCGTCTTACTTTTTGCAAACCTCCCGCTAAAAACTGGAGGTCCTAAGATCGCCAATTCTGAATTTATTACAATACCATGCATTTATAACAGGACCATGTCAGAATTCAATGCAATTAACAAAAAAGCAATTAATATTTATTTTATTATCAAAATGTAGATCGCAAAAAAAATGGATGTAAAAGGCCCCGAAGCTGCAGGAAAAAAACTAACGAAGTCCGTAATAAAAAGAATGAAGTAAGACCGAAAGACTAAATAAACGGAAAGCACAGCCCGCCTCTTTGCGCAAAAAGAAAGAATAACCTGGAAAGAATACGCGGATTAAGAGGCAGCTCAAAGGACTCTCGGAACCGAAACACCCCCAAACGAAAATGACGCAAACACCAAATCGACGCTCGGCAGAACTCCGGTAAAGTCCCGAAAAACCTTATTTACGCTCCAAATCCTTTAGTTCATCCAGTTTTTGAAAAATCAAAGACCGGACATGATTTGCCGCAGCAGGCTGGTTGATTGCATGAACCGCCCAATTATAGCTGATAACCAAGGCCAAAAGTTGATCGGATAACTCGGAAGACTTAGCGGGAGAAAGTTTCGATTTCCGTAATTCGTGTTTGAGAAATAGCTGAAACGACTGAAACAAACGCTTGATTTCGGCGTCGATCGTTTCGGGTAGAGAAGCTCCCTCGATGGAAACCCGACCGAAAAAGCATCCTCCCGGAAAAACCTTGCGATCGACGTAACTCAGCCAATTTTCACAAAAGGCGATTACTCTCTTATAACCCGAATCGATCTTTGCGATAGGCTCTAGGACCTCCCGAGTGAAAATCTCGGCGGCAAAATGAATCGTACTCATTTGCAAGTCTACCTTCGAACCGAAAGAACCGTGAAGGCCTGCTTTACTCATTCCGGCAGCAGCAGCCAACTTACCGATCGTGAGATCATTCAGCCCATGCTGAGAGGCATAGTCGGCGGCTAGTTGAAGGATTTCGAGTTGGGTCTCATTTTTTTCCATAATTCGCTGAAATTTCGAAAGGAATGCTAAATAACATCACTGGATTCATTGCCCGAAGGCGAAATAAAAAATTCCGGGACGGTTATTATTTTACTTTACGAACGTTCGTACGGAAATTAGACTTCGCGTATGGAACCAAAATTTCTACTTATTTTCGCAACCATTGTCGGCGCAATCATGGCCACCCTAGTAATTCGGGACAGAATCATGGCTCAATCCGGAGCAAACCGGACCAAACTTCTCCAGTCGCTATTGATGATTCATGGATATAGATTTGTGGGTTTAAGCATGTTTATCCCGGGAATTACCTCCCCGAATATGCCTACCGACTTTTCGATACCCGCGGCTTTGGGAGATTATATTGCCGCAATTCTGGCAATTTCGTCTTATCTACTTTTAGGAAGAAAATCGAAAGCTGCGATGCCGCTAGTATGGATTTTTAATATTTGGGGATTTGTGGACCTCTTGTACGCAAGCTACCAAGCATTAATACTTCATATTTCACCTCTAATGGGTTTTATGTTTTATATTTTTACCGGATATGCGCCTTTATTAGTCGTATCTCATATCGTTATCTTTAAGATCCTTTTCACTTCTCGAAAAAAATCTACGACGGAGAATGCTTAACTTGATCGACTGGCAAACTCATTACCGGAGCTTAGAGCAAATGTACAGCCAGGCCCCGATAAATCGTTTTTTTCAACCGCGACTTTCCATTTCAAAGGGATTCGCGGAGTTAACGATGGAAGTCCGTGAAGATTTTCATCATGCAGCCGGGGCGGCACATGGCTCGGTTTATTTTAAGGCCGTGGATGATTCCGCTTTTTTTGCGGCGAATTCTTTAGTGCCGGATTGTTTCGTTCTAACTTCGAGCATTACCCTTTTCTTTTTAAGACCGATTCAATCCGGAACGCTTATTGCGAAAGGGACCGTGGTTCAGAATTCTAAAAATCTAATCATCGCCGAAAGCAATCTCTTCGACGAACGAGGTAGGGAAATAGGCAGAGGAATCGGAAGTTTTGCCAAAAGTCAGATTTTGCTTACACCGGAAATCGGTTATCGGATGCCGATCGACGAACGGAAAGAACAGTAAGTAAAAATGGAATAAATTGGTTCGTTAAAATTTTCCGATATTCGCCGGATGCCTTCCGACTTTCTTTTTGGTAATGGAAGGCTTTCTTATTCTAAATAAGAATCTGAAGAAAGTTTCTTCTTTTAGTTTAGATCGAAACAAGACGAATAATATGACCGAGAATTCTGCAAAAAAAAGATCGTTCGCAGGAAAAAGAAAAATCGATTACTTTAGAATCGTAAATCACTGAACTCTGAATTTTCTCTTTCTGGTTTCTTTCATTCGACCCGAATATTCCCTTCGCCAGATTGAGGTTTGCTTCTTCAAAGATCAGATCAATTCCTTTAACGAACCTTCTATCAAACAATCAATATTCCTGTTCCGCATTTAGCGAACCGAAATCTCCTCAATCTCTACGGGGACATCTCTCTTACCTACCTTTCTTCGATTCGGAATCTCTTAAATCGAAGCATAAGTGCACCGTTGTTGAGCAGGGAAAACCTTAAAGAAATGCAGACTCTTTCCTCGATCATCCACTAACTGCGTATAGCCCACCACTTGACGTGTGAAAACGACTTCGCGTAACGAAAACTGACTTTCTGCAGATCTTTATTGGCAACGATTCGGTTACCATTTCCATGTATAATTGAAATATTACCTTGACAGACATAGTAATATGTGCGACAGTGGAGATAGGAAGGTGGCCATTTGAGCGAGAATAAAATCACATCCGACTTGCTGCGAGGCCATACCGATACGATGATTTTACGGCTCTTATCCGAAGCTGACCGCTACGGTTATGAGCTTGTTAAGCTGATTGCCGAGCGTTCTCGCGGCGAGTATGAATTAAAGGAAGCAACTATGTATTCTAGCGTACGGCGACTTGAGGCGGAAGGCGATATCGAATGGTATTGGGGCGATGAATCACAGGGTGGACGGCGTAAGTATTTTAGGATCACCAAAAAAGGTAAGGCTACTTACGCCCATAACAAAAGCAATTGGGAGTATGCAAAGCGCGTACTGGATAATTTATTATAGAGGAGTTTGATCTTATGAATGAGAGATTAACGAATTATTTAAATGGAGTTTTTGCGCCTTACGATGAAGTAAAAAGCGTCGTTGAACTAAAGGCCGATCTGCTTTCAGATTTGCAGGAACGGTTCCGTGAACTCAAAGCCGAGGGCAAGGACGATGAAACGGCCTTTGAGATGACCATTGATAGCATAGGCGACATTGAGCAGACTGTGCAAGAGGTAGCGAACCTTTCCCGCTCTCTGGAACGACAGGTGGTGATGAATTTCAGTGCGAGCAACCTGTCTAAGAGCGATTTCGCAGGCGTTAAAGCGCATAAAGGAAAATTTGAAGCTAGCATGTTGCGTGGATCCGACTTTGCAGACGCAGACTTGAGTAGCAGCTCTTTCAAGGCGAGCGATTTGCGTGAAGCCAGCTTTGACCGAACGAATTTGACGGATTGCAATTTCACCGTCGATGACCTAACGGACGCAAACTTCAACAAAAGCATTCTGGTGCGTACCGAATTCAACACGTCGGCGCTGACCCGGGCAAAATTCACCGATGTAAGGCTTATCGACGTCAAGCTGATCTTGACCGATCTCAGAAAAACGATCTTTGAAAACTGTACCTTTAGTGGTGTGGACTTTAAATACGCCGATTTGCGCGGACTATGCCTGGACGGAATGACCTTTGTAGGCGTGAAGTTCGATAAGGCATCTTTAAACGACGTCTCGTTCAAGGGAGCAACACTTAAAAATGTTTCCTTCCAGCCGGCGTTTGCTCTTACAAATAAAAACTACCGTGCCATCAAAACCATCCGTTTTGACGGCGCAACAATGGATAAGCTGACCTATGCTGCACTCAAAGGGTTGGGGGCAGACTTGTCAAAGGTTACAGTTATATAAACGGGATATGAACATGCCGGACAATTCAAATAAAAAGGTGTATAAGTTCCTACAAGAAGCTTCATTATCCTAAAAGGCATAGATTTTCGAGGCGGGAAACGGCGGTATTTTTGCTCTGTTCGGCTCTAACGTGGCGGACAAAGACAATAATTGCAAAAATTCTCACTGCACTCCCGAAATACCACAAAGCAAAGGGCGGCAACTAGCTCCACCTGCTACGCAGGCGCCCTCAGCTTTGACTAAGCTGAAAGCGATTGTACCGACTCAGGTGTGCGGAAGCCATTACTGAATAATTATTTGCGCACTTCTTTACGAAGTTCTTCCTTAACTTTATCTCTTGTAGAGCCCGATCGATTTTCCAAACGGATCATATAATGGATTTGGTATTTAGTAACGACCGGTTTTTCCTCGGAATGTTCCATCGCCCAGCGAGTCACGTCGTTCTGAATCACTTTTGCCAAATCGTTGATGCGCGGAACGCGCGTATTGAAACGAATCGTTTCCACGGCTCCGGTATTACCGTTCAGAATTACTAATATAATGCCGTCGTCCGTAAAATTGATTTTATTATACTTTAAGAGTTCCTCGCTGATTAAGGCGTCACCGCCCCGATCTATTTTGCGATGAATAAATTTAGTCCCGCGGATTTGTCGGACTTTATACGCATCGCTGGTAATATAGACTCGAAAATACTCGGTTGAATCTTTGGAAATGCTTTGAAAGAAAGGCGGATCGATAGTCGTTATTTTAACTTCGTTTCCCTCCTCGTCCAATATGGATTCGTTTTCTCCCGCCGGATTCGGGACAACCTCGCCCTTCGGCTCCGTAGCGATCTGTTTTTGTGAACTGGCGCAATTTAAAACCGCCGATATGACCGTTAGCGCAATCGCGGCAAACAACGTCGATACGCTTCGTCTATAAAATTCTCTCATTGAATGTCCTACACTTTCTTTCTGTAATAAAATAATGAAGATAAATCCCGATCATAAGTAACCGAGGAACAACGTCGCTAATCCGAGGAAGCAGAAAAACCCGAAGATGTCGGTCGTAGTGGTGACGAAGATGGAAGACGCGATCGCCGGATCGATACCCAATACTCGGAGAAGCATCGGGATGGAAGCGCCTAACACTGCAGCGACGATCAAATTGGCAAGCATAGCAAAGAAGATAACAAGAGCGAGCGCCGTTTTTCCTAAATAAAAATAGACTGCGAGTCCGGAAATAGCTCCGATGGTGAGACCGTTAATCACACCGATGATGCATTCCTTACGAAATCCTATTCCCCAATTGCTCGGGCTCAGATCGCCCGTCGCGATATTTCGAACCACTACGGTTATCGCCTGAGTTCCTGCGTTTCCGCCCATTCCCGCAACGATCGGCATTAGGGCGGCGAGTAGAACGAATGATTGAATCGTCTCTTCGAAAAGTGAAACCGTAGACGCTGCCAATACCGCGTTCCCTAAATTGATAACGAGCCAAATTAATCTGCGTCGAATCGAGTCCCAAATGGAGGTATTCAGGCGTTCTTCCTCCGAAACTCCTCCCATTCGCAGAATATCCTCGGAAGCTTCGTCCTGGACGATATCCAGAATATCGTCGACCGTGATTCTTCCGATAATCCGATCCAAATCATCTACGACTGCCGCGGAAACTAAGTCGTATTTACGGAAGATTTTTGCCACTTCTTCCTGGTCGGTATCATAGTGAATGGAGAATACTTCTTCCTGAACAAGTCGGCCGACTTTTTGATTCAGCGGAGCGAGAAACAAATCTTTGAGTTTGATGAATCCCTTTAAATGATTCTCTTCATCGGTAACGTACAATAAATAGATATCGTCGGTTTCTTTGGCGATTCGTCTCAATTTTATGATGGCTTTACGAACGGTATCCGTTTCGAACGCCGAGGCGAATTCCGTCGTCATTAAACGACCTGCGGTGTATTCCCTAAAATTAAGCTGTTTCCTGATTTGAGAAGAATCCTCTCGATCGATCGAGTTCAGGATCTCCTCCGCTTTGTCTTTTGAAATTTCGGAGATTAAATTAGTGAATTCGTCGGTCTCCAGATTTTCAACGATCGGAGAGATCTCATGGACATTTAATCTTGAAATCAGGTCCGCCTGAAGGTCCTCGTCGAATTCGACTAAAATCAGGGACTGCTTTTCGGAATCACAAAGGCGGAATACGTAAAATGCTTCTTCTTCGTCTAATTTTTCTAGAACCTCCGCAATATCTGCGGGGTGATTCGCTTCGATAAAAGCACGAAGATAATCCGTGTCCTTTACTTCGATTCTTTTGGAGAAGGATTCAAGCCAATCGGCGGATTTCGCATTTGCCTTGGCCGAGACAGTTTCCTTTGCAGTACGCTTAACTTCCATTTTGGCTGAACCTCCCCTTTTCCGACAGAATCCGACAAGTTTTTCTCTGTTCAATGACTTTCCGTTTTTCAGCCGAGAGTTTTTCATTTGACTGGGTGCTTGACCGCTTAGAATGGAACATAGGTCCATTAATCACTATGAAATCATTCTGCTCAAAGCTATTAATTACCGGAATCTTAGGTCTATCCCTGCTTCCTATCCAAGCGGATGTGGTTTATTTTCCTTGGGAGTACAACAAACTCTATAACGAGAAAGTGACTTTAGAGCTCGAATTGGATTCTCTCAAGACCCGTTACCGAAACGAATCCGAAAACTCCAAAAAAGAGAAAATCTCCCTCGAGGGCCGCATACAAAGTCTTGAGAACCAATTGTCTAGCGAAAAGTCGTTTCGCGAAAAGGACCAGAGTCAATACGCGGATCAGATCAAAAATCTTGAAAATCAGATCGCGCTATTAAAAAACAAGAGCAGCAATAAAGAAAAAGAGCTCCTGGACGAGAATGCGAAGCAATCCAAAAAATACCAGGATTTGATCGGTGAATTGAAAGCCGCTCTCGAACAGGAAAAGCTGGGTTGTATTAAAAAAACCGAAGATTTAAAGAAAGATTACGAAACCAAGATCGCTACCCTCGAAGGAAGAATCGCCACTCTCACGGATGAAATCGGTCGCCTCAAAGATTTTTCCGAAAATCAGAAGAAGGAAAACGAACGACTGGCAAAACAGGCCGACGAATTGGAAGAAAAACTTAAAGGGGAAATTTCGAAAGGCCAAATTCGGGTAAAACGTTTCCAGGGCCGATTAATCATCAACGTAGACGACCAAATCTCGTTCGACTCAGGATCGGCTGATCTAAAAAAACAGATTCTGCCTGCCCTGGACAAAGTGAAGGATATTCTAGTGAATTACCCCGGAAATATTATTACGGTGGAAGGTCATACCGACAACGTTCCGATACGGACCAAAAAATTTCAGGATAATTGGCAGCTTTCCACGGAGAGAGCGCTTTCGGTTCTTCGCTTTCTTCTGGAAGCTAAAAATCTGGATCCCCGAAATTTTTCCGCCGCAGGCTACGGGGAATATGCGCCGTTGGTTTCAAATGACACGCCCGAGAATAAGGCCATAAATCGTCGCGTTGATATCGTCGTTATTCCCCGCAAATAAAGTTTGTCGGCTAGAATGATCAAATCCGCAAACTCGAAACGAATTCGGGATCGTACTGCAACTCCGGTCGATCCTTTTTTAAACCAAACGATTCTTCGGCCTAGAAGAAAAGGTACCGTCGGCTCCCTACTGATAGCCCTGCTGCTTTCTCTGGGAATTTTCGCTTGGGAAATTTGGGGTTCGGCACAAAGTCATAGTCTGGCTCTACTCGCGGATGCAGGGCATGTCATTTCCGATTCGTTCGCATTTTTACTAAGTCTTACTGCAGTCCTGATTGCCGATCGAAAACCGAATCATAGAATGAACTTCGGATACTTTCGGGTGGAAGTACTGACCGCGTTCTTAAATTCGCTCCTGATATTCGGAATTTCCGCCTACATATTAATCGAGGCTTGGGAGAGAATCAAATCCGGGCATAAAGTGGTGCCGGACTTAATGCTCGCATTCAGTTTGGGCACGGTCGTCTTGAACTTAATCTCCGTCTGGATCTTAAGACGCATAGTGGGCGACAATATCAATCTTCGCTCCGCATATCTACACGTCCTTAGCGATCTATTGGCCACAGTGGCTGTGGTAATCGGAGCGATTCTAATTCGGTACACCCATTGGAATTGGATCGATCCGTTAATCAGCGTACTGTTATCTTTCTTGATTCTTAAATCCGCAGGATCTATTCTAAAGGAAAGTCTATCGATTTTGTTGGAAGCTTCTCCCAATCCGGACGAATGGGATCATCTGCAAAAAGATATTCTAGATCTGAAAGGAGTCGAAACCATCCTTTCCTCCCATAGTTGGAGCCTCACCAAAGGAATTCATGCATGCGCATTCCGCTTACGAATCAAAGCAGGATCGGATACCAAAAAGATTTTGACGGATGCCTACTCTTTGCTCCGGGAAGAATGGAAATTCGAACAGATATATCTGCAATTGGAAGATTTAAAAACGACGAAACAGCTAGATGGAATTTTGGCCAAAACTCTTCACGAAATGGAACCGGAAGATTGGGGACACGTTCATCATAATCACGATCATCCTGACGAGCACCATTCGCACTAGCGAACCCCGAACTTCCTCCATTCTCTCGATTGCCTAATTCTATTCTTTAAATAGACCGGACTTCTTGCAGGATGAAAGGAGAAAAATAATTCGAAATCCGGATACTCCTTTTTTCGATCAAAGAAAGGCAGAGAATCCAGAAGTTTTCCCGATACGTCCAAAACCGTTTCATAACCGTAAGGGTGGTCTTCTTCGATCTTATAAGCGGGGTTCCTATCTTTTTTCTCGGACAGCTCCAAGCATTTTGAAAATAGCAATCCGCTCAGATCCCAAAGCTGACCAAGTGTAGAGGACCATTCCCGGCATTCCGGACGCCCTCCTAAATCGCTTACGATTTTACGAATCGCTCCGCAAAACAGCACTGCCGCGGAAAGCATTTCCGAAAGATGCACGTCCGGACCGAATTTAGAATAGTCCGGAAGAAATAAATGATGCTTAGGAACGCGAAGGTTCGCGGCTTTAATTTTACAATGAGTCGCTTCCGGAGCGAATTCCAAATGGAATTCCTCCAGTTCTAGACCTTCGCTATTTCTAGGAACGTAAAAGACTCCGTACGGAATCTCTTCGCCTTTAGCAACTACTAGAAAACCCTCGGCATCGGCTCCGTTTGTCACGAATCCCTTCGAGAAGGTCAGCTCGAACGAACCGTCCGGTAAACGCTTCGCTATCGATTTCAAATTGGAAATCTTCCCCATCCAGCCCGGCTCGCTGACTCCTAAACCCAAAATTCCTAAACCCTGGGACAATCGGTTTAGGATCGTTCTCGCTAATTCCCTAGTACCTTCCTCCGCTTCCAAACCCGGTTCCACACCGGATAATAAACGAAGAATTCTTCCGGCCACATTTGTCTGAGCCATAATTCCCACGCCGACACCGATTCCGTGCGGAAGAGAAGGAAGAAGAATTAACTTTTCATGAAACTCCTTAAACCCTCCTTTCGAGAGTGCGGTAAATAAACCCGCCTTGAAAATTTCAGGCAGCGATAGTTTGTATACGGAACGAAATTCTGTTTTAGGAAACGAAAATAGCTTCTCGGAGAGTTCTTGCATAGAGGGTTCTTGGAGACTCTATGCCGTACAACTCGAGACGGGTCTACCATATTTATCCCGCTTTTTTACCGGTTGTTCCCATTACCTTCTTGAGATATTGACCCGTAAAGGATTCCTTGATCTTTACTATTTCCATCGGAGTTCCTTCGGCAATGACTTGCCCGCCTCCGTCTCCTCCTTCGGGACCCATATCGATAACCCAATCCGCTTGCTTAATCACATCCAAATTGTGTTCGATAACGATCATGGAATTCCCGCGATCAACTAAGGTATGCAAGACAGTCATTAGATGACGAACGTCTTCAAAATGCAGGCCGGTAGTAGGTTCGTCCAAAATGTACAAAGTTTTTCCGGTCGGACGTTTGGAAAGCTCCGTCGCGAGTTTGATTCGCTGAGCTTCCCCTCCTGAAAACGTTGTTGCAGGTTGACCCAATTTGATATAACCCAGTCCGACCTCTTCCAAGGTTTCCAACTTTCGTTTAAGAGCAGGAATATTCTCGAAGAATTTCACCGAATCTTCTACCGTCATTTCCAGAATCTCGTAAATGTTTTTTCCTTTGAATTTTACTTCCAAAGTTTCCTGATTGTATCGTTTCCCTTTGCAAACATCGCAAGTAACGTAAACGTCCGGAAGAAAATGCATTTCGATTTTAAGAATTCCGTCGCCCTCGCAGGTTTCGCACCTGCCTCCGCTCACGTTGAAACTGAATCTTCCGGGTGAATAACCTCTGACTTTCGAATCTTCCAAACCTGCAAACATATCTCGCACGACGGTAAATAAACCTGTATACGTAGCGGGGTTGGAACGCGGGGTCCGACCGATCGGCGATTGATCGATATTAATGATCTTATCGATTTCTTCTAAGCCCGTGATTTTTTCATGTTTACCCGAGATGGTCCGCATTTTCATCACTTTATGAGCGGCGGCATTGTACAAGATATCATTGATAAGAGTGGATTTGCCCGAGCCTGAAACACCCGTGATCAGGACCAATTTCCCGAGAGGAATATCCACATTCACATTCTTTAAATTGTTTTCTTTGGCGCCGATTATCTTGATTTTTTTTCCGTTTCCGGAACGGAGCGAGTCCGGAATCGGAATAAACGCTTTTCCAGAAAGATATTTTCCCGTTAGCGAATTTTTATTCTTAGCTACCTCTGCAGGAGTTCCCGCGCAGACAACCGTTCCACCATGAACTCCTGCGCCGGGACCCATATCGATCAACCAATCCGCTTCTTCCATGGTCTCTTGGTCGTGTTCTACGACCAAGACCGTATTTCCCAGGTCCCTAAGATCTTTCAACGTATTGACTAATTTCGTATTATCTCTCTGGTGAAGTCCGATGGAAGGTTCATCCAGAATATATAAAACTCCCTGCAGTCTAGATCCGATTTGGGTCGCCAATCGAATCCTCTGCGCCTCTCCGCCGGAAAGAGAACCCGCCGATCGTTCCAAGCTGAGATACCCAACTCCGACATCGTTTAAGAATGTCAATCGCTGCTGGATCTCCTTCAGGATCGGCTTAGCGATAATCTCTTCGCTGCCTTTAGGCTTCATCGATTTTACGAAAGCTAACGCTTTTTCGACGCTGAATGCGGAGAATTTATCGATCGTAAGTTGGTTTACTTCGACGGCCAAAGTGACCGGTTTCAGTCGCTTCCCGTTACAGGCAGGACATGCATGATTTGTCATGAACCCTTCCAGAATTTGGCGCCTGGACTCGGAAGCTTCCTTATAACGTCTTTTCAAATTCGGAATTACGCCTTCGAATTCGCGACTGAATTCATAACGGGAATTCTCTTTTCGAAAATCATAATCGATCTTTAAGTTTCGATCCCCGTACAATACGGTTTTTTTGACTTTCTCCGGTAAATTCTTCCAAGGAGTATTATAATCGAATTTTAATGTTTTAGCCATCGAATGGACGGTCGTCAAAAACCAATAGCTATTGCTTTTCGAACCGGCCCAAGCCTCGATACAACCTTCCACCAGAGATAGTTCCGGATCCGTAACGAGAAGTTCTTCGTCGAATTCCAGCAGACTCCCCAAACCGTCACAGGTTTCACAAGCGCCGTAAGGAGAATTGAATGAAAATAACCTAGGCGAAAGTTCAGGAAGAGATTCTTCCGGATGGTTAGGACAGGAAAGCTTTTGGGAAAAGACATGGTCTTTCTTGCCGTCATCTACGATCAAAATTCCTTCCGATTGTTTTAATGCCGTTTCGACGGAATCCGCAAGTCTAGATCGAATTCCTTCCTTCATCACAATTCGATCCACTACGATCTCGATCGTCGCTTTAAAACTTTTTTTGAACGTAATCTCCTCGTCTAGAGTCCGAATCTCTCCGTTGATCCGAACCCGATTAAAGCCGTCCTTTCTGATCTTGTCTATTATATCCTTGTGCTCGCCCTTCTTTCCGGAGACGACCGGAGACATCAATTGAAGTTTGGTTCCATCGGGATAGGCACGTATTCGTTCCGTGATTTGATCGATGGAAAGAGATTGTATAGGAGTTCCGCAAATCGGGCAATGGGGCTTGCCGATCCTCGCGTACAAAAGGCGAAGATAATCGTATATTTCGGTTACGGTTCCGACCGTTGATCTGGGATTACGATGAGTGGTCTTTTGCTCGATAGAGATCGCCGGCGATAAACCTTCGATCAAGTCGAGATCCGGTTTTTCCATCTGACCTAGAAATTGTCTAGCATAGGAAGATAAACTTTCTACGTATCGTCTTTGACCTTCCGCGTAAATCGTATCGAAGGCGAGAGACGATTTGCCTGATCCGGATAATCCTGTTACGACGACGAGCTTATCCCTTGGAATGTCCAAATTGACGTTTTTTAGGTTATGCTCTCTCGCACCGCGTATCCGAATATGATCCAAATTCGTACCCTCTTACTTTTCAGAGAAAATAGTATTCCTTAGACTGAAAAGCGGTTTTCCTTCGTTAAAAATCCGTTTTCTCTTCTCCGCGGGAAAAATACATTGGTCGGCAAAAGGATTTGAGCATGCTTCGCACGATCGTTTCACTGATTTTTCTACCCTTCCGCATTTTGTTACAATTCTGGAGAATGCTGATTTATCGGTTTCGTAAAGGAGATCATTTCTTTCTCGAAGTTCCTTCAACCTTTTCCTACGAGAGAAAATCTCTTTTTGTAAGAATGTTGGTGTCTAAGGATGAAAGCCCGTTCTTTATCGATTTCCTCTTAGGATTGCGCACCCTCTCATTGGTTCCGGGACTAAAGAAAGTTTCCTTTCTCTTCGAAGCTCCCGAATACGGTTTCGGAGAGGCCTGGAATCTATGTAAATCGATTCAAGCTTTGAATGAGAAAGGAATCGTGACCGCCGGATTTTCTTTAGGAGGCGGGACAAAGTCGTTATTGCTCCTCTCCTACTGTAAAGAGAGATACGCAAGTTCGGCCTCCGAGTTTTTTCCGACCCTTCCTTCCGCAGAACCCTATTTCTTCGGGGAGACTGCAAAGAAAGCTGGCGTAGGAGTGGAAACATACGCAAGCGGCGCCTTCAAATCTTTTGGTGAAACCTTCCAACGATCCTCCTTTTCAGCGCCTGCTAAAAAGAACTTGGAAAACTTATTAAAAGATCAAAATGAATTTCTGAAGAAAGCGTTTTTAGAAACATCCGGACTTCCTTTATCCGTTCTCGAAGAACCCATCATTAGTTCGGAAGCCTTGCATAAGGTAAAATTTCTGACCGATTTGCTGGAAGAGGACGAATTCCAGGACAATTACTTATACGAAGGATACATAAGGGAGGAAGAAGCGGAGAAATCGGGAACTCCCAATTATAGACGATTTACCGCTAAAGGGCTTCGTCTATATTCGAGATTGCAGCAATTCAATATAGTCTCTAAATCGCTTCCGATCCTCGCGATTTTACCGATCCAGGGAAACATACTGCCCGATCTAGGTCGAGAGGAGGAGTTCCGTTCCAGACAGGTATCGTATCGTTATTATCAAAGTTTATTAAAAGAACTCAAAGACGATCCTAAAGTAGGTGCGGTCGTTTTGGAAATGAACTCTCCCGGTGGTTCGGCGCTGGTGTCCGAACTACTCTATCGTGAAATTCGAAAGCTCGCCGAAAAAAAACCGGTGTTTACGTACGTGCTAAATGTCGCGGCTTCCGGCGGTTACTATCTAGCCTGTGGAACCGAGGAAATTCATGCGACCCCTTATTCCGTGGTAGGCTCGATAGGTGCAGTGATGCTTCGATTCGATCTGAAAGGATTGTATAATAAACTCGGAATTAAAAAGGAACGAATCTCATTCTATCCGTACCGAGATATACTTTCGGAATATGGAAAATTGGGAGCGAAATCCTCCGCATTCTTGAAAAAAGAAGTTTCCCGATCCAGGGATTTATTCTATTCACGAGTCACGGAAGCTCGAAAAACTACGAATGCCGAATTGGAATCAAAATGGGGAGAAGGAAGAATCTTTTTAGGTCAGACCTTCTTGAAAGCGGGATTCTTAGATTCCTGTTCATCCTTTTTAGAGCTGCTGGAACGGATCAAAGAAAAATTAAATCTTTCTAAAGTGGATGTGAGATATTTGCCGGGCACTTACACATGGAAGGATCTAATCCAGGAAATGAAACCGAGTCTTTCTTTTACGGCTCTCGATCATTTCGGCTTGCCGACCGAATCTAAAAAACTTTTGAAGAAGCAGGAAATACTATTTTTTTCGGAGACCGCATCGGAAATTTCCCGGAACTAATTTCGGGAACCTTCGGACGCTTTTTTAATTCGATTCAAAAGAGCTTCTTGCCCTGCTCCGTTTGCGGGAGGAAAGCAATAGGCCTTGCGAATTCCTTTCTTATCGCAATCCCGGAAAAAGGAATAAAGCTCTCTCATATACCCAAGGTTATCGTTCACCCGAACCGCAAAAGCCCACCCTTCGGTGTTTATTCCTATACCGATCGCCGCCGAATTACGTTCAGGCTTAGGAATCGATTGAACAAAATAAACTTCGCATTCGGGCGCATAATGTTTATATTTTAGCCCGGGACTAACCGGTCGAGTCTCCGTTAAAGAGACGTCTACCGAAACAAGATCCGGTAAAATTCGACGAAGTTCTTCGACACCGTACAAGCCTGGACGAAGCAATCTAGGCGAATCTCCCGAAAGATCAACGACTGTCGATTCCAAACCGATCGTCGGTTCCTCCCCCTGCAGAATCAAATCCACTAGTCCGTCAAACTCCGCCACGGCATCCTCATATCGTGTGATGGAAGGACTTCCGGAAAGATTTGCGGAAGGAGCAGAAACCGGTCCACCGAAAGCAGCTAGCATTTCCGCACACAATTTATGGGAAGGAACTCGCACTGCGATCGTACTTAAACCTGTCGAATAAACGGACGCATCTTTTTTTCGCAAAATAATCGTAATCGGTCCCGGCATAAATTCCTGGATGATTCGATATGCATCTTGAGTGACTTCGGCAATCTCTGAAATCTGTTCCGGGTTCGCAAGATGAACGATGAGAGGATTGTCGACGGGACGATTTTTAATTTTGTAGATCGCTAGGCAGGCGGAAAGATTGCGTGAATCTGCTCCTAATCCATAGACTGTTTCGGTGGGAAACAGAACGATCCCTCCCTGGCGAAGAACGTCTGCCGCCAAGGAAGGATCGTTTGTAAAAGCCGTGTATTTACTTTTTGACAAGTTCCTGGGTATTTTTCGCTTCTTCCTGATCCTGTGCTTCGTCCGGTGGAGACTGCTTAACTTCCGGATTCTTAGGTTTGGTTTGGACTTTAGGTACCGGAGGAAGTTTATTGGTTACTAATAATTCCAAATAGGTGCTTATGCCGGGATCGTTATCCGATAAAAGTTGCCAGAAAGAAAATCCGCCGATATCATAAGAACGTAATAGAGTCATTTTTTCTTCAAAAGCTTTACGGTTCATAAAGAACGCGACTCTATCGCAACCTTCCGATTTATACCAGATACTCGGATCTTCGTATGTTTTTCCTTCGTGCACCCAGCTGAATTTTGAGAGATTCGTCCAAGTTCCCGAATTTTTATTAGCCGCCATCACCCGATCTATATTCGTAGGTTGATGAGTGACTCCTAGTTGCTGACGCTTTAAAGCATCGGACCAGTAAACCGATTTTATTTTGGCGTTACAATTCAAAGCCCAATCATATCCGTATGTCGGAATCGCCATATAAAGTTTCTTGGACGGCACTCTTTCTTTTGCGTACTCGATGATATTACGAATCCAAACGTTGGGAGCTTGCGGGCCTGGGCCCGGATTTCTATATTTACGGGGATGAAGCTCGTATGCCATTACTTTAATTCGGTCGGCATGTTGCGCGAGGAACGCATAATCGTGCGTCATCGGTCCTCGCCAATTCTCGGCGAAATCCATCTTAATTTTCTCTTTCAGACCTTTACAGGCTTTCAGACCGCTCTTTTTAGCTGCAGTCTTCGGGTGTACGGCAACGGAAAGAATTTTTCCTCTTTTATGAATTTCATTCGATAACAGAACGATAAATTCTTCGAATTTTTCCTTCTTCTCGCAGGACATTCCTTCGTAATCGATATCGATCCCGTCAAAACCGTACGTATCCACTTCGTACAATATATTCTGAATATGTTTATCGCGAATATCGCTCCGACCGTTGAGGCCGATATTCTCGGAAATTTTCTCGTTCTTATTTTCCCAGCGAAAAATCGTCGGAATGATTTTCACTCTAGGATTTAGAGTACGAAGTTCCGCCACTCGGGCATGCTTTTGGGAAGTCCCCCAAAGCGAGTACAAATCTCCGTTATTGGTTTCTCTCCCCTTAAACCCGTAGATAAAAGGATGAATTTCGTTATATAAATGAACGGTCTTTTTCATCGCTTCATAATCTGAAAACCAAGTGGAAGCGCGAAAAGAAACATCATCGTCGTTTAGAGGTAATGCCGGTTTCCCATCCGAATTCTGAGCTTCCGCGTTAGAAGCCTCTGTCGGGAAAAAATCGGTGGAATTCCACCATTTACCCAAGGATTCCCATGCGCTCGGTCCAACGGGAGATTTCAAACTCGGATTGGCCAATTGTATTGGAGAATTCTCCGAAGTTAGCGCGGATTTAGGAATGTCCTGCCCGGATCCCTTGGCTTTTAGAGCCTGCAGCCCTAAATAGAAAGAAACCCCCGAAAGACAGAGCCAGGCAACACTGACAAACGCAGTTTGCCAAACGGGAGTTCTTTTAGGAGGATAATAAGGAACAGGACGACTCAGTTCCTCGGGTGTGGTTTCTTCTTCGTAAGATTTCATTTGAGCTCTATGTATATATCGAATCGCGGAGGCAAAAAGTAAAGCACCGACTGCCTTCCAATGATTCTTTGTACGTTCAGATGTCAAATCTTTGTGCGGCAAAGCGCCTTTCTTTGATTGACAACTAGCAAAATCGGAAAAAATTTCCTTCGATGCAATTCCATAGGCCTTTTAAACTTTTCTTTGTTCTCAGCGCCTTGTTCCTTACCTTTCTTCTGATGGCGGAGGTGACTGGATCAAAGTGGATCCAAGCGTTAGGATTTACGATGACTATTGGAGTGATCCCGTTTCCGGTCACATTTATCGTAACGGACCTCTTGAACGAATATTATGGGAGACGAGGAGTTCGCTATTTGACGATTGTTGGGATGTTGATGATCGTCCTTGCCTATTTTCTTCTCCAGATCGATATGAATATTCCGGCGGTCGGGAATTCACCGGTGGACGATCATTCCTTTCATGTAGTTTTCACGAATACTGGACAGGTGATCGCCGGATCAGTGATCGCCTATCTTATCGGACAGCTAATCGACATACAAATCTTTCACCTAATTCGTAAAAAAACTAAAAACAGGTTTATTTGGCTTCGAGCTACCGGTTCTACGATCGTTTCTCAATTACTGGATTCTTATGTCGTAATTTTCGTCGCGTATTGGGGACAATACGAGCTTGGAGTCTTGAATTCCATTTCTTCCACAAACTTCGTTTATAAAATGGCGATCGCAATCGGTATCACTCCGATTATCTACCTTTCTCACGCAATCATAGAGAGATATCTCGGAGAAGAGGCTCATAAAATGGCGGAGCACGCTTTAAAAGAAGGCAGAGAAGACGCGCAGCCCTTCCCTGGATGAAATGTCGAATGGAGATTCCGCAGCGGCTCCGATTGAGGCCCGCTCGGAAGCATCTTTGCGTTAGCTTTTCTTCGGAATCGGAATCAATAGACTAATTCGGCCGTTTTTTTCGACTTTGTAGGAACTTCTACACCTCTTTGAATCGACTATCCGGTAAAATACAGCCAAATTCTATTCCCCCACGGATCTAAAAAAGAAGTATAAGCTTCCGCATTCATTTCGAGCGAAAAACCCCGTTCGAGCAAACGACTTGAGAATTCCGCCTGCAGAGTTCTAGAAATCTTCCAGATCAAAGTTCCAGTGGAAACCGGACATTCGACAGTTTCTCGACTAAATATGACCAAGTTATTCTTCGAAAATAGAACTTCCGCATGGCCCATTTTTGCCTGAAGAACTTCGCCCTGAAAAAGATCGGCATATAAGGTAGAAGCCACTATGCAATCGGAGGCCCGAAAACTGGAAGCGTAGAATTGCGGTGAATTCATATTAGCCTTTGTCTAATGTAAGAGGATTTAAGACAATCAGCAGCCGATTAAATGGGTTTACGGCTGGATTTGGAAGAGAAATTTGGAACCAAGGAAACGAGAACGGCATGAACCCTAGTCTGGATTACGTACGCATCTTTGATACAACTTTAAGAGACGGGGAACAATGCCCCGGAGCCGCTATGAGCGAAAACGAAAAGATCGAAATCGCACTTCACTTAGCGCATATGAATATCGATGTGATCGAAGCCGGATTTCCTGTCTCCTCTCCCGTTCAATTCCAAGCCGTAGAACGAATTTCTAAGGAAGTGGAAGGTCCGATCATCGCTGCTTTGGCACGCGCTATGCGCGGAGACATAGAAGCAGCTGCAAAAGCCGTCCGACCTGCTAAAAAACAAAGAATTCATACGTTCATAGCTTCCTCTCCCATTCACATGAAATATAAACTCGGCAAAGAGCCGTCCGAGGTTTTAAAGATGGCAGTTGAAGCCGTGCGAATTTGCAAAGACTTCGTGGATGACATCGAGTTTTCACCCGAGGATGCCACACGCTCCGAACGTGAATTCTTACGGGAACTCTGCGAAGCGGTTATCGAGGCCGGAGCTACTACGATTAATATTCCGGATACTGTCGGTTATACAACTCCGTACGAATATGGGGATCTCTTTCAATTTTTGATCCAGAAAGTAAGTGGATCGGAAAAAGCCATTTTTTCCGCTCATTGCCACAATGACTTGGGATTGGCGACTGCCAATAGTCTCTCGGCGATTCGAAACGGCGCCCGCCAAGTTGAATGTACTGTAAACGGAATCGGAGAGCGAGCCGGAAACACTGCAATGGAAGAAGTTATCATGTCACTCCGTACTCGTAAGGATACGTTCGGAGTTCAGACTCGGATCAATACCGAAGAAATAGCCAAAGCTTCTTACTTAGTAAAAACCATAACCGGTATGGTTGTCCAACCGAATAAGGCCATTGTCGGCGCCAACGCTTTTGCCCATGAATCTGGAATTCACCAAGACGGCGTTTTAAAAAATCGCGAGACTTACGAAATCATGACTCCCGAATCGGTCGGAATCCATTCGAATAGAATGGTTTTAGGCCGACATAGCGGACGGGCCGGTTTTAAAGACAGAATTATCCGTTTGGGTTTTGATCCTCAAGCCGACGAATTGGAAGCGGCTTATCTTCGGTTTTTGGAAATCGCAGATCGGAAAAAGGAAGTCTTTGATGAAGATATTCGTGCGCTCTTTGCGGATGAATCCAGAAAATCTTCCGAAGACAAATATGTATTAGAAAGTTTTCATGTAACGACCGGAACAAAAAGTACACCGACCGCCAGCATCCGACTTTCCATTCAAGGAAATACAAAGGAAGAATCGGCCACTGGCGACGGTCCCGTAGATTGCATATTCAAGGCAATACAGAAGGCCACGGTATCGGACGCACAGTTATCTCGTTTAGTGATATCTCCGGTAACCGAAGGGCAAGATGCATTGGCGGAAGCTTCAGTTACTTTGGAAAGACATGGAGAACGCGTGGTCGGCAAAGGAAGCTCTACGGATATTATCGAAGCTTGCTCTCAAGCGTATATTTCCGCTCTCAATCGATTTTCGATAAGCTAAATTCCTTCACGAAATCCCAAGCGAATGACGTTCGGTAACGTTTTTCGCGATAGAAAAACCGTTGCGGGATTTTTGCACAATTAAATATTCTATAAGTAGAACACTCGTTCTGTTTTGAATGAGTAAGGAGAATGCTCCCTATGTCTTCTTTAGACACCTCCTCTATTTTTCGTCCGATACAATTAGGATCGGAAACAATCCCGAATCGAATCATAATGGGCTCCATGCACTTAGGATTAGAGGGCTTGCCTCAAACGGCGGATCGAATGGCCGCTTTTTACGGCAAACGCTTCGAGGGCGGAGTCGGATTAATCACTACCGGCGGAATCGCAGTCAATGCGGCGGCAAAAGGCTCGAATATCTTTTTCGATTTTCAAAAAGAGGAAGATTGCAAAGAGCTGGAACGAGTCGCCTTAGCGTTAAAACCGCAGGGAATTTTTTGCGCACAACTCTTTCATGCGGGCAGATATTCTTATCATCGGGAACTCGTGGCGCCTTCGGCCATAAGAGCGCCGATCAATCGGTTTATTCCCAAAGAATTGTCGACAGAGGATGCTTGGAGAACGATTCGAGATTTTGGATCTTCGGCTCTCCGGGCCAAGCAAGTAGGCTTTCGAGCCGTGGAAATCATGGCCTCGGAAGGATATCTGGTAAACCAATTCTTCTCGGAGGTAACGAATAAGAGAACCGACGAATTCGGAGGATCTCCCGAAAACCGAAGACGATTTGCCATCGAAGTAATGAAAGAAGTACGAAAGCAGGTCGGGGCCGGATATCCCGTCATCGTACGTATGTCCGGTATCGATCTCATACCGGGAAATCCGACATTTGAGGAAGTCGTCGCTCTAGGAAACGAACTCAAAGCCGCAGGTGCGGACGCATTGAATATCGGTATCGGCTGGCATGAATCCAGAATTCCTACGATTTCTCAATTAGTTCCGAGAGGAGCTTGGGCAAAGATTGCGGGAAAAGTGAAGGCATCCGTCCCTGGAATTCCGATCATCGCCTCCAACAGGATCAATATGCCGGAGACCATCGTTCAGGTTCTCGCGGCAAATGAAGCGGATATCGTGAGCATGGCGCGTCCCTTTCTTGCAGATGCGGATATCGTAAATAAAATCAAAGCGAATGAAACCGAGAGAGTAAATACATGCGTCGCATGCAACCAAGCTTGCTTGGATCATACGTTTAAGGAAGAAATGGTATCCTGTTTAGTAAATCCATCCGCCAATCGAGAGATGGAATGGAAAAAATTACCGCAGGCTAAAAAGCAGAAAGTAGTCGTTGTCGGTTCCGGCCCGGGTGGAATGGAATCCGCCAGAGTTGCGGCTCTAAGGGGGCACGAAGTTATTTTGCTGGAAGCTTCCGATAAACTAGGAGGACAACTAAACCTTGCCGCTTCGATTCCCGGAAAGTTCGAATTCTTTGAGACCGTCCGCTATTTTAAAAACGAATTACCGAAGGTCGGAGTGGAAATTCGACTCAATACTCGAGCGGATCTGCCCCTTCTAGATTCTCTTAAGCCGGATGCCGTCATCTTCGCGACCGGTGTTTTACCCCGTGATCTGAAACTCCCCGGTTTAGAAAAAAAACCGCACGCTAGCTATGTGGAATTCTTAAACGGAACCTTTAAACCCGGAAAGTCGGTTGCGATCATCGGAGGCGGGGGAATCGGAGTCGACGTCGCTCATAGACTGACCGAGGAAAAAGATCCCGATATTCCTTCCTATTTTCACCGTTATAATGTAGGATCTTATACGCAAGCCCATATTCTGCCGGAAAAATCGGATCGTAAAGTCTCCATCCTACGGCGGAATGGAAAGGTCGGAGCAGGACTAGGACAAACTACTTCTTGGGCTTTACTCCAAGAACTTCAATCCAAAGGGGTGGAATTCCTCTCTTCCCTCACCTATAAAGAGGTGAATGAAAAAGGATTGGTGTTCGAAAGCAAGAAAGAAGGCGAGAAAACGTTGGAATGCGATGCGATTATTCTCTGTGCCGGCCAAGTAAGCGATGCTTCACTTTACGAATCATTCCGCAAAGACAAACCTTCCATTCCTAGCTACCTGATCGGGGGAGCAAAAGACGCCTCAGGAATCGACGCAAAGCGCGCAATGCTCGAGGGTTATCTCGCCGCAACTCGGATCGGCGTGGAACAAAA
This sequence comes from Leptospira fainei serovar Hurstbridge str. BUT 6, assembly GCF_000306235.2. Taxonomy (NCBI): domain Bacteria; kingdom Pseudomonadati; phylum Spirochaetota; class Leptospiria; order Leptospirales; family Leptospiraceae; genus Leptospira; species Leptospira fainei. Next base: position 426,160 of record NZ_AKWZ02000003.1, on the reverse strand, counting down.
CTAAGCGATAGACCAAAGCCATTTCTAATGAACGGATGCAATCCAAATCGCGTTAACTCATTTAGAAATGGTTTTGTTTTTCGCAAATCGAATGTTAATGGTCTTTTTTGCCCGTCTCAATCCATTCGATTTTATTAAAACGAGTGTAGCATCGCTCGCTACTGCTTCTTTACAAAAAACTGAAATCCTTTCGGGCAACCTGCAAATTTTGAGAAGAACAAGTTATAAATTCCTTTTTAAAATAATCCAAACAGGTTTTGAATCTCTCTCTCCCTATGAAGATTCGATATGCCCACGGACTCTATTTTGAAAATTTAGACGATCGCGCTTTAGACGGCAAAAGAGGAAAGGAACTAACAATGAATTTCCGAGTCGTTTCCATCGGGATTCACTTTCTTTTAACATTTTATGGCCTACAGATGGCAATCTTCAGTCTTTACCGTTGACTTTTTCGGTGGTTATAGCTAAATGGAGAACGGTTTTGTTCCGTAGCAGATACTCAATTTAGGCTTCCGTCTAGAATAGAAATTAATAGGTCCGGTAAAATGAAGGTTTATTCAGCGGAAAGAGTTCCCAACTCGATAGATTATAACCTCTATGTGACGGAGGGTAATTCTAAGGTTCGACTAATATTGCAAGAACCGAATATTTCCGGCTTACAAGAGCTTCCGGCGCAAGATAGAGTGCTGCGCTATCTCTCATATACGATTCTCTTAAACTATACCGGAGATCCGGTTTTCTCCTCTAACTGTACGAATCGATTCCTCAACTTTTTGAACGATATCATCCATCGCGATTCTTGGTTCTTTTTGGCAAATCGAATCGAGCAATTCATCAAGGATTTTGAAAACTTCGGAGTGGAAATTTCGTACGACTTTTGATAATGGACGAAAAATCTGATTGTCCATCAGCCGTCTAGGAATAAACTACCCCATTAGACGGTACCGGAACCTTCCCATCCCGATCCTGGGGAATCCCCGAAAAATGGAGCCTGATCTCATGAATCCTAGAGTCGTTACTTTTCACTATACTTTAAAGGACAATCAGGGAAACCTAATTGATTCTTCGGAAGGAAGTCACCCGCTCTCTTATTTGGAAGGTGTCGGACAAATTATAGCGGGCTTAGAGGAAGAGATCAAACAACTCAAAACGGGAGATAAAAAAGTCATATCCGTCGATGCAGATCGAGGATACGGCAAAAAGAACCCTGAATTAGTCTTCGACGTTCCGAAAAGTCAATTCCCCCAAGATGAGGAACTCACGGTCGGAATGATGTTTCAAACCGACGAGCCGGATACTGTGTACACCATTACTGAAATTAAAGGGGAAAGCATTATCGTCGACGGCAATCACCCTTTAGCGGGAGTCGATCTAGTTTTCGATGTTCAGATCGTGAATACTAGAGAAGCAACTGACGAAGAGATCACTCACGGTCACGTTCATGGAGAGGGGGGACACCACCACCATTGATTCGTCGATGACCGTTCTCGAGGATCTAAACGAAAAACAAAAGGAAGCGGTAGAGACCACGGAAGGCCCCGTACTTTTGATAGCCGGGGCGGGAACTGGAAAAACCAATACTTTGGTTCACCGCTTAGCCAAATTAGTATCCAACGGCGTTTCTGCCGAAAATATTCTGCTTCTTACCTTCACCAAAAAAGCGGCCCGCGAAATGTTAACGCGAGCCGTTTCAGTTTTAGACAAACGTTGTTCCAAAGTACACGGTGGAACATTCCATTCATTCGCGAGTCATATTCTCAGAAAATACTCCCCCGTTTTAGGAATCTCTCCTCAATTTTCCATCCTAGACGAATCCGATTCTATCGACGTCTTTCAATTGATTCGATCGGAAGGAAATTACGCGGCCCAAAAACTTCGATTTCCTTCCAACGAAACCTTATTATCCCTTTATTCGAGTTCCATCAATACTGGAAAAGATCTTCCGGAACTTTTAAAGACTGAAAGTCCCAAATTTTTAGATCAGGAGAATTCCATTCGGAATATTTTCTCCGATTACAAATCATATAAGCGGGAACGATCTCTACTAGACTATGACGATTTGCTGTTATTCGCCCGCGAATTGCTGACCGAGCACGACGCAATCAGGAAGAAGCTGTCAGAACAATATAAATACATAATGGTGGACGAATTTCAAGATACGAATAAATTGCAGGCCCATATAGCTTGCCTGCTGGCTTCTGAACACGAGAATATTTTCGTGGTGGGTGACGACGCCCAGAGTATTTACTCTTTTAGAGGCGCGAACGTAAAAGGAATCTTCGATTTTCCCAAGATTTTTCCGAATACAAAAACGATTTTCCTGGAGAGAAATTACAGAAGTACTCCATCGATTCTAAATCTCGCAAATGGAATCCTACTTAATTTCTCCGAAAAATACGAGAAATATCTGTACACCAAGAACGAAGATTTCCGCAAACCGTTATTATCGGGATTTCCGGACGAGTTGGACGAGGCTGAAGGCATTGCCGATAGGATTTTGGAAAGGAGAGAGGAAGGAATCGCACTCAATAATATGGCGGTATTGTTTCGATCCGGTTGGAATTCCAATCAGCTGGAGTTGGTTTTGAATTCCAGAAATATACCGTATCAGAAATTCGGCGGAAAGAAATTTATAGAAAGCGCCCATGCAAAGGATTTTCTTTCCCTTCTTAGAATTCGGGAAAATCGATTGGATTCCGTTTCCTGGCTTAGGATACTATTACTGCTTCCCGGAATCGGTGCGGCTAAAGCTAAACTTATCCTGAACGAACTGAGTAAGTCCGGCGGTGATTTACAAACGGTCCGCATCTTGCACAAAGGGACGATCTCTTCCGATTTGCAGAAGTTAAGCGATCTTCTCAACCGTGCCGATTCCAATCCGACAGTAATTTTGGAGAATTTTCTAGGGTTCTATAAGCCGCTTCTGGAAAAAAAATATGACGACCCGAAACGTAGAATGGAGGATCTAAATTCCTTTCTCACTCTTTCTCAAAGATACGAAACTCTTCATGAGTTTTTGGTGGAAATGAGCTTGGAAGGACCGAATCGAAGCCTCGATAAACTGGTTCCGGAGGAAGAAGACGAAGATGCCTTGGTTTTATCTACCATCCATTCTTCCAAAGGTTTAGAATTTGATACGGTATTTCTTTTGAATGTGACCGAAGGTTCGTTCCCGTCGGGACGAGGAGAAAAAAATATCGAGGAGGAGCGTAGATTGTTTTATGTAGGAGTAACTCGCGCGAGAAAATCTTTGACACTCACCTATCCGCAAGCGTCCTCTTCCCGTAGCGGTCATAATTTCAACCGCCTCTCTCGCTTTATCGAGGAATTAAAAGAGTCCGAGAAAATTTTAGAAAGAAACTTCTTTCCTAAAATTGACGCCGCGGCAACCTCTCACGCAGAAATTCAATCCGATAACCGTAGTTCGGAAACGGAAGCACGAAAAAGAATTCGAGATTTTTTCGGGTCCTAGAATGATTCGCCCGGAAGATTGGGAATCGCTTCTTGCCGAGACTTGGATTTTCATTTCGCAAAACTCTAAGAGGCCTCCCCCTCCCTTAAAACGGATCGAGCTTAAATTTTATCCTTATCGAAACGGAACTAGCTCCCTCCAATTTAAAAGCGGAATTTTGACGGGGAAACTGCACGACTCGTTTAAAAACGCCGATTCGGTCACAGCGGAAAGTTTAGCCAGATTATTAATTTCCCGTCTATTGAGACAAACTGTGGATATTAGCTGGAAAACCGCCGTTCAAGAACACTTAAACGGAATTCCTAGACGCGCGGCTCCCGCTAAGAAATATTCCGCGAAAGGAAATCATTACGATCTGGATCGAATTTTTCTCAAGATAGCTAATAAATATTTTCCAACGCAAACATTGAACCCCATTCGAATCGAATGGTCTCCTCGAAGAGGAGAGCGGCGAATCGGAACATATGACAAAGAAACTCTTACAATACGAATTAGCCCCGCTCTCGATCATTCCGATGTACCCGAATTCGTTTTAGAGCACGTAGTTCATCACGAAATTCTACATCACCTTTTCCCGATCCAGCGCAGAAAAAATCGGAATATTATCCACGGATGGGAATTTAAGAGAAAAGAACGGGAATACGATCGTTACCAAGAAGCGGTGCACTGGCTTAAAACGAGTTATCATTCGTTTCTTTTAAGAAATGGGCGAGGCTCCGGTAGTAAGAAAAGAAAACCGTCGCGAAAAAGATTCTTATTCTCGTATCGTTAGGTAAGGCATCTTAAAAAAAAATCCCGCAAGGCGAGAGATTCTGCGTATGCGATTGCAAAAACCGCGACGGAAATTGAGTCCGATTCTCTTCTGTGTTATAAGCAGTAAAGCTTCGAAGAAGCTAAGCATAAATTCCTTTAAGTACGTTCCGATATTTTATACGTTCATTCTTAGTTTTTCTTTTTTACTTTTCTTGACGTTGCCGAGCATAACGATGAATATTAAGGTAAGAATGAAAGCGAAGTATTTACCTCTGCTAACTCTGTTGCTTTTCGGGTTTCCGGTCGCGAGTCAGTCCTTTTATTCCACCGGAACCGAAGCGGGCTTTTTCGATTCCTATCGATTAACGGGTGGAAGTCCATTGGTTCCGAATTACCAAAACTATTCCCCTAACTTTCGCAGCGAAGTTCCTTTAACTGTCGGCGGAACTGAAACGGCTACCGCCGCGGATCGAAAGAAAGAAAGAGATCGTTTAGAACTCCGTAGAAGTTTCTTAAACTGGCACCAAGGATTAGGACTGCTTACCTGGGGATTTTGGCTCGCTACAAACCTGGCCGGCGAGAGAGCCTTATCGCATCTTCACCGAGAATACCAACCGTTTGCGGATTTCGTTCTTCTATCTAATCCCCAACAGAATCTATTAGCTTATAATTTAATTCTAAATGCTTCTCCATGGACTGGAGATCCCGGCGGCAATACGCATAAATCATTAGCCGGAACTACGTTTACGTTATATGCACTGTCGGCCGGGTTGGCTTTCTTAGCTCCGAGCAATACATTGGCAAGGGAGCCCGGCCTAACTACCATATTCACGCACAAGGCTATGATCTGGATACACCTTCCTGCAATGTTGGCCCTACCCTTTCTCGGTCAAGAAGTGCCGAAAAATGGCCCGGGAGCGGCGCATAGAATGGAAGCGGTCGGGTGGACAGGATTTGCTGCGTTTACAATATCTATCGCAACTTTCTATTTTTAAGGATTAAATCATGAATCGTATTTTTGGCATCGTATCACTTTTCCTTTTATTATCTTTCTCTTCAAATCTAAGTTCCGAAGATTTAAAACTTTCGCAAAAGACCTTGAAGTTTACCGTCATCCATCCGTTTAAGACGGTGCACGGCGTTTGCGGAGAAGTTAATATCACTCCGACGACCTTTTCCAGCGGCGCCAATGGAGTTCAGCTTCCTAAGGCTGTAAAAATAGAAGCTCCCCTCAAGGAATTTAGATCCGGTGATGAAAACCGAGATTCACATATCCTTGAGAGTCTCGGTTTTCCTGAAAATCAAAGCGTTTCGTTTTCCTCCACGTCTATCGATATAACGGACGGAGGTTGGCTGGTGAGCGGAAATCTAACTATAAACGGCGTAACGAAACCCGTAAAAACCAAGGCTAATATTTCCTCGAACAACGGTCAGATCGAAGTTTCAGGAAAATTTCAGATCAAAATGGGAGACTATCAGATTACTCCGCCTAGCCTCCTGTTTGCAAAAGCGAAGGAGGAAGTTGAAATCGAATTTTCCTTTATACTAAAGCCATAATGAAATTATTATTGTTGGTTAAGTAATTTACGAATCCCTGCTTCTAGTCCATCCACGCTCAAGAAAAACATCGGAAACACTTTCTTGAGTTCGTAAATCGTCGGAGCGTCCCAATATCGTTTCGGTTCCGGATTCATCCAAATGCTGTCGTGAAAATGATCCTTGATTTTCTTAAAACTGTCCAAGCCCGATTCCGGTTCTTCCGGAAGGCGATGATCGGATCTAAATCTCGAATGATAAAATCCGTAAGCAGGATCCGTCAATTCGTAAGGGGCCATGTAGGCGTCCCCAACCACGATCACTTTCGTATCGTCCTTATGCTTCTTGAAGATCGATTTTAACGGAATCGGATACCTCAGATCGCCCCTTGGATAGACGCAATCATATATGGAATTGTGAAAATAATAGTATCCGAATTCCTTAAAATGATTCATCTGATGACTTGCCGAAAAAAGTTTACTGACTCTATCCGCATACGGGGTCATGCTACCGCCCGTATCCATCAATAATAGTACCTTGATTCCGTTTTTTCTGGTCCGTTCAAAAACCAATTCCGTATCGCCTGCATTTCGGCATGTCGCGTCGACCGTCTTCACAAGATGAAATTCCGGAATCCCTTCCTTTCTTAAATTTCGGAGTCTTTTTAAGGCGACTTTGATTTGGCGGACGTCCAACTGCTCGTCAGTACGATAGTCCTTGTAACGTCTCTCCATCGCCTGAAAAATTGCCGACTTGCCGCCGCCTTCCCCGCCTATTCGGATTCCACCGGGATTAATACCGCTATGACCGAACGGAGAAGAACCTCCGGTTCCGATCCATTTATTGCCGCCGTGATGTGCCTCTTTTTGATTTTTCAGGCGATCTAAGAACTCTTCCCAAAGTTTTTCGGGAGGAATTAAGCTCGGTGGAAGTTTATTCGGATTATCGAATATCCGCGAAAGCCAATCCAGAATCTCTTGCCGTAGAGATTCTCTTAATACTCCTCGATCTCCGAACATCTCTGAAAATATCTGATCGAAAGAATCATAATGCTTAACGTCTTTGATTAAGCAAAGTCGTGAAACGCGATAGAATTCGTCCAGAGTCAGATAAGGTTTGTTACCGGTTAGCCCGTCCGTCGCGCGAAGAAAATCGAGCAATTCGATCGTAGAGAGAGGAAGACCGGCGGCCTTTAGTCTATAAAAAAATGGAAAAAACAAGACGATGCCCTACCGGAATAACCGCAAGTCTTCCTCATTCTTAACCAATGCGCCTAGATAAGGAATATTTCCATCTTCGGGAAGTTTAGCTCCCATATGGACCAATATTTGGATCCAGTCCAAAAGTTCACTCGTCCCCGGTTTTTTCTTCATATCATCCATCCTTCGGATAACGTAGAATGCCTCCAACGCTCTCTTAATAAGCTCGGTTTCTATTTTAGGAAAATGAGATTTAACGATCTCACTCATAAAAGCAGGATCGGGAAAATCGATATAATGAAAAATACATCTCCTCAGAAAGGCCGCGGGCAGTTCCTTTTCGTTATTGGAAGTAATAATTGTTAAAGGACGAACTCCCGCTTTAACTAAACGGCCGGTTTCTTGAACGATGAATTCCATCCGATCCAATTCGAGAAGAAGGTCGTTCGGAAATTCGATATCCGCCTTATCGATTTCGTCGATAAGGACAACGGATGGGTCGGTAGATTCGAATGCTTCACCCAACGCTCCGAGCCGAATATAATTCTCTATATTCCGAACTTTATCCTTGTCTTCGGTAAATCTAGAGTCATTCAAACGCGAAACTGCGTCGTAAAAATAAAGACCTTCTTTAGCTTGGGAAGTGGATTTGACGTGCCAGGTATAAAGTCTACGTTTCAATTTAGCCGATAGATATTCGGCAAGTAATGATTTACCGGTTCCCGGTTCTCCCTTTAATAAAAGAGGTCTTGAGGTGATTTCCGAGACCCGAACGGCCTCCTCCAATTCCGGGGACAATAAGTAGGTTTCGGAACGGTTTGTTTCTATCGTCATGCAACTTTCCTATACCTAAATTGGACTCCGATCTCGGTTCTAAAAGGATTTTTTCCCTTCCTCTAAGTATGTCTTTTATCTGACTTGAAATGCCACCGTGTCTGAGATAGGAGTTCCGTTGATTCTGACGGAAAGAATAAAGCTCCCTCTCTTCGGTTTCCAATCGTATATATTCGAAGAGTCGGATTCTAAGACCACTCCGTTTAAAATCCACTCCACTCGCTTCGAAGTGGTTTTAGCTTCAAACCGAATCCTTTCATTCTCCTCAGGAATTTCAGGATCCAACGCGAATAGACTTCCGGTTTCCGGGTAAAGGATTTTCGGCATCTCCGCGTTCCCCGTTTCCGTCGAATACTTCATATTCGAGTTATTTGATCTAACAATGGGGAATTCCCGGTATGCTGAAGGATGCATCTCCTCCAATGATTGTATGACTTCCTTCCATAGAGGCGCTGCACCTGTTACGCCGCTAACTTCACGCATCGGTTGTCCATCCATATTTCCTACCCAAACACCGACCGTATAATTGCCGCTCGAACCGACGCACCAATTGTCTCTCATGTCTTGGGATGTCCCTGTCTTGGCGAACGAGAAAAATTTAGTGGATAAATGATTTTCCCAACCGAAACTGAGAGATCGATTGTCGCGAGAGGAAAGTATATCCTTGATCATTCCCGTTATCTCTCTCGGATAAACTCTTTTAAATCGGGCATCCCGTTCTCCCGCCCAAGTCTCGGCGTTCTTCAAAGCTTCCTCAGGATCGAAGGTAGGTTCACTCCAATACCCGTCGTTCGATAAGGTTCTGTACGCGTTTACCAATTCCCATAGCGTGATATCCGCAGTGCCTAGAGCCAGGGACAACCCGTAAAAATCCGGATTGCGAAGTTTATCAAAACCTAATTCTCCCAAGCGAGAAACGAATTCCGGAACTCCCGTCCAGTCTAGCACTTGGACCGCCGGAATATTTAACGAAGAGGCTAGAGCCATTCTTGCTGGAACCGATCCGTAATATCTCTCTTCGTAATTGGTAGGACGATACGACCCGCCGATCAATTCCCATTCCTTCGGCTGATCCAGCAAAATGGATTCCGGTGTAAGCAAATTCTTTTCAAAGGCGAGAGCGTACAAGAAAGGCTTTAAAGTCGAGCCCGCTTGCCGTCTAGCTTGAATCGCATCCACAAAGTAATTTTCCTTTGAAAGTTTGGAATTGCCCAAATAAATTAGAATCGCGCCGGTTCGATTCTCGATCGCCAATATACCCGCTTCCCGAACATTGCGTTCTTGAATGCCGGAAAGGATACGAGTCATCGAATCTTCCGCGGCCAACTGGCTTCGTGCATCCAATGTGGATCGGACGGTTCCCGATTTATATCCGTTTATTTCCCGATGAACTAAGATTCGTCTCGCAGCATGATATGCTATGGAAGGTTCCGTATTCCAAAATACTTTCCTTTTCTTTAAATTAGCGACTGTCTCTTTTAACGGTTCGCATAAGTTCTTGGAACCTATCGCTTCGGATAACCGACATCCCCGCCGTTCCCATTCGATCGATCGAACATTCGGGTTTGGCAGAAGTGCAACTAACAAGATAGCCTCTTCCGAGGAAAGCGAAGTCGGATCGACTCCGAATATGCCTCGCGATGCGGCCCGAATTCCGACAAACTCTCCTCTAAAAGGAACCAGATTAAAATAAGATTCCGCGATCTCGGCCTTTGACCAGGTTTCTTCCAACTTCCAAGCTAGAATCATTTGATTCCATTTTTCAACATACGATCTTTGCCCGGGCTTGGATCCCAAAAGAAACCCGGCTAATTGCATCGTAATCGTACTTGCGCCTCTCTTCTTACCTCCGAACATCCGATCCCGAATTGCTCCTAGGATCGCCTTATAATCGACTCCTCGGTGGAACGAAAACCGTTTATCTTCTTGCGCAAGGATTGATAAAATAAACGATTCAGGAACTTCGGAGGTCGGAGTCCAAGCCAATCGACGAACGGCATGGTCCAGCCTTAATCGATGTAGATGCTCCCCGGCTCGGTCCAAGAGAGTTCCTTCGGACGGTTCGTATTTACTTTGTAGCTCTTGAAAACTGGGAACTTTCCCGGCTTGTATTTCGGTTACAAATTCTTTAGGCAATCCTTGTCCGAAGCAGGGAACTCCAACAAGTATCAGAATAAAGGAGTAGAAGCGCAGCATTCACAAATTCCTTAAGGACTGACCTTCATCGTAAGGTTCGGATTGGCCGCAAATATCTCCGGCTGATACATAGCCTCCGCTCTTGTCGGAGGTAAGGTGAAGATCCCGGGTGAATTAATTCGATAAACATATTCGTAAGTCGCTTCACCGGGGTAAAACAACTCGTAATAAGCGGTCACACCCTCGAATTTTCGTTCTACGAAGGACGGACTGTCCCACCAATTCGTATCGGTGTTCGCGGTCAATAGCGCCGAATCTCGAGACAAACCGGACCCGAGAATGGTTGCACCGGCAGGAATCGGATCCCGCAAGGCCAGCCAAGAGATGGAGAATTCCGAACGAAGTTTTAAGCGCACACGAACGATATCTCCTTCCTTAAAGCTGGATTTCGGTTTGCCAAACTCGTCTAAAATTTCCTTTTGAATTCTCAATCCGCTGCTTAAAGGAGAAGATAAAGGAATCGCTGAAGAAGTTTTTACGTACGCATAGGGCGTACCGCTTCCTTCGTGGCTAAGTTTTAAATCGGATTTTCCTTTCGGTAGGGAAAATTCCACCTTGCCGTCCTGGCTCTTCCAATCGAACGTAGTCTCTCCCGAGTTAAAGGAGGCCTTTGCAGTTCCTTTGACTTGAACGGATTCGAATGAATTACGATATTTTTTTAGGGCAAGCACGGCAAACGCGTTTGCGGTCGTAATATCAAAATGTCCTAATTTAATTTGATTTAATGTGCCTCGTAAAAGTTTCGGAACTGCTTCCTTCCAAGCATCGTCCTTTAAAATCGAATTTAACAGGCGAATTTGGACCGCGTCCGCGGACGATAATAGCCACCAGAGTTGGGATCCGTCCGAAGCTAATTCATACGAACTTCCCTGAATACGAAGTCTGGAACGTAAGACCTCATCAACCTTATTCCGTTTCGTCGCATCCCAATTCGCGTTACGATATAGATTTCGAAGCGATACGAGAGTTTCCGTCGGAAGCCTATTAGGATCTGTTTCGATAGAACGAATTCTCGAGGCTTCCACTGTTCCGAATCGGGAAACGGCTTCCATAGCGCTGATCTTTCGAAGCAACGTGTCACTGGTTGCTAACGGTGAAGATCGAAATAAAGTTCCGTCGATAAAACGATTGAGCGCTCCGATCATAACTTGTCTAGATGATTCCGGAATTTCCCATCCTGATTCCGAAGACAATAAAAGCGTGTAAACCGTTAAAGGAATGCTGCCTCTCCCGTAGGAATTCGGAAAAAATTGAAGTAATCCATCCGGGTCCAAATACTTAGGGAGACTTCGAACGATTTCTTTCCAGTTTGCTTCGTCGCCTAAAGAGACGGATTTGGAGAGTTTTTGCTCCAGACAGGAATACGGATACTTAGCCATATAGGATTCGATACCCGTTATAGGTCCCGCAACAAGGCTCGAATTGAACGTTACTTCCAAGGTTCCGCGATTCGGCTCCGCGTTTGCCGGCTCTTCCACCGGAACCTGAACGGAAGGAGTTAATTGATAGAAGTTAGCCTGGAGAACCTGCAATGGAATGGCCGTGCCGACCGTTTGCTTAAACCGTAATGTATCGGTAAAAGAAACGGAAGATGCTTCCGTTGAAAAATCGTATACGATTTCCTTTACTCCTTTCGGGACTTCGGTTTCCCAATACGCGGTTTCGGAAGCATTAGGAGCGAGTGTGATTGATTTAGAGGCGAGATTCAAATCCGGAATCGATTTCACCCGCAATTGAACTTGGATAGATTTCGCGGTGGTGTTCTTTAAAGAAATACCGGGTCGAATTCTATCCCCTTCTCGAACATACGGAGAGACGCTCGCATACGATAATATTTCTTGGCTTGTCCGTATATTCGCATAAGCGGAACCGAATCGATTCGTTCCCGAGCTGGCTACGGCCACGATTCTGAAAGAAGTTAACGAATCATTAAGGGGGATTTCTACCTCTATTTCTCCCTTGGAGTTCGGAATCGCATCCGCCTTCCAGTAGAGAAGCGTATCGAAAAGTTCGCGAGTCGTGGATTTACCTCCGCCGCCGCCGGGAGGAAGACTCTTTAAGCCGAAATGCCTCCTTCCGATGATGAACGTTTGAGCTGTGGACGTTGTTACGTCGATTCCTCGAGGCGACATCATCGTATTCAGAAGATTCCATGAAAGATTCGGCTTTAGCTCCAACAAACTCTCGTCGACGGCAGCCAATGTAACTTTCGAGTTTTTCCAAAACTCTCGATTTGCCTCAGAAAGAAGAATTTTAACCTTTGCCTTTTCTCTCGGATGATACTCCTCTTTTTCGGGCAAGACCTTTAGATCTAGTTCGTAAGGTCGCCAACCGACTTGAATTTCCGCCATACCTAGACGATATGCAGGTTTGGCGAGGTCGATAAGAGCGGTCGGTTTCGGCGCTTCTACTCTGCCTCGAACGGCTAAAACGGAGACAAAAACATTGGGACCATAACTAGACTCGATCGGAATTTCGATACTAGGGTCTGTTCCGCTTAACGTTTGGACGAAAGAACGTAAAACCCCTTCTCTTTCGACGGTGACTAACGCAGTAGCGGTCTTAAAAGGCATCCGAACTTGAAAGCGAGCGGTCTCTCCTTGCTCGTATTTTTTCTTTTCCGGAAAAATGTCCATTCTGTCATTATCAGAAGAACCGAACCAGAGCTCTTTCTCTCCTACGACCCAAATGGAAGCGTGAGCGTAGGATTCTTCCCCATCAATCTTCGCTTCTAGATATAATTCTCCGGTTTGATTGATTGCTCCCTGACATTCCAGAATTCCCTTCTCATTCGTAGTACCGGAGCATACTTGCCCGATATCTTTTCTCTCCAGACGGTGATTATAAGAATAAAATCCACCCACTAAACGCCTTCTATGAGAAATATACTTAGCGGAAATACCTTTAACGGTAATCTTCTTTCCTTCCACCGGATTCCCTTGCGGATCCAAAACGAAAACTTTGGAGCGAATCTTATTTCGAACCGCGACCCAATCTTCATTTCGAATCGCAACTAGATTCTTGGAAGGCAATAATCGAAAGTTTCTCGCGACCGTTTGGATTTCGCCGTTCGGATCCTTCCATTCCATCTCTATATCCAGCGAATGTACTCTCTCCAATTTCTGAGGAACCGTAATTTTTTCCGAAAGAAACCCGTTTGGATCCGTTTTAGAAGAAACTAATTGGTATTCCTGTTTCTTCTTCGATCCCGAATCGGAATCCTCCTCGTAAGCTTCGTACCCCGATTGCGAAGATTCCGATTTTCCGTTTCCGAATTCGACATTGGGATATAAAGGGAACTGGATTCCACCCGAAGGTTTTATGGAAGAACGGAGGGAAACAGGTAATAGCCCTGCCTTCCCTCCGGAAAGATACGTAATCTGCCCCGTGACGGAGATTTCCTTCGGGGCGACAAGCTGGGAAGAGTCCGCCTGTAATTCGCCTTTTAAGAGAGGAAGCCTGAATTGTGCCGAAGTAAACGTGCCGGAAAAAATTTTTCGCCCGTTGGGTAGCAAAAAGTAAATGGAATATTCCCCTAAAACGGATTCTTTAGGAATCGTAAACTGAGTCTCCCCCGAGAACGAATCCGACCAATTTACTTGCAAAGAATAATTCTGACCCGTTCCATTATGCGTAACTTGCACGGAACTAGGAATTTCGGATCGATTCGGATATCTGAAACCCTCACTCGTCGTTAAACGAAGTATATGATTCATCCGAACCGTTTCGCCTTCCCGAAACAAAGAACGGTCTAATACGGTAGCGTATCGATAATTACCGTCGTAATAATTTTGCCTTAGCTGAAATCTCCAAGGTTCGATTCCATCGTCCCAAGTCGTATGAAGGAACGTGAAATCTTCCCCCTTCTTCGCTACTAAGAAATACCCGTCATTATATTTATTTACGTCTTGGCAATTGCGGCTTTCGCGGGAGATCTCCTTGGTGAGAATCGATCCGTCCTTTCCCGTGGCTCCCTTCCAAACTAGGTTGGCTCCGCAATCATACACGAATATTTCGGCTTCATCAATAGGTGTCCCCTTATCGAGAGACGTTAACCAGACGAGAGAATTTTCCTTTCCCCATTTAAAATGCAAAGAGAGATTTGTGACTAACGCTGCAGTCCTTACGAACATCGGTTTTTGATCCGGATCTAACGCTCTTCCTAAGACCGCGCTTTCGATCTCTACGACATGCAATCCGTTTCTCTTCAACGGAATTCCGACGACTTCGAAGCGTTTTTCGCCTCCTGCAGAAGGGATTCCGAATCCTTTTGCCGATGAGCCTCCATTCGCATTTTTAAAAATAGATTCGTCTTTTCGAAAATACGGAATTCTACGAAGCCAATATAAAATTTCCTGTACTTGACCGGGTCCGACTACGATCGATTTTGCCGGAAGAGGTTTTCCTTCTTTTTTCTTTTCGTCGGAATTTTTGCCCCCGAATGCATTTCCCAAAAATTCCTTTCCTTGGCTCTTGAGTGTTGCCCATTGTTCTAGAATGAATTCCCCACCCCCGCTCGGCTCTAAGGGATTCAAATGCTTCGCCGGAACCGGCGCTTCGATATTTCGGATCGTTACAGGTAGAAGGGCTTCCGGAAATCTTTCAATAATTCCGAATTCGCTCGCGAATTTTGCAAGAGGAGGATATTCGTCCGTGCGAAACGTTAACGGAAAGGAGGATGCGTTCTCTAATGGACGCCCGGCATCGTCCGAAATTCCCTTCGGTAATACGAGCTGAAATTCAGTGTTTGCCGGTAACGGATAGGAAAAGGCAATCGAGTAAGTTTCGTAGCCATTTTCGGAATCGTCTTTCTTTACCGGAATTGTCTTACCGTCGGAAGTTTTCAGGTATATCTGATTTTTCCAAGCGGAACGAATCGGAGAAGAAAAAGTTGCATATACAGGTGATATCGGAACACATCCCGCCTTAGCATTCACCCTTTCGCATGTGAAACCGGCTGTAAAAGACGGTCGCACTCGATAACTTGTTTCCCAATTCGAAGAAGTCGCAACTCCGCTAGCCGAACGGAGTCCGCGTTCGACAACGATTCTCACTGATTTACCGGAAGGAAAAACCTGTTTCGCACCTATTACAAGAGTGGAATTGGTTGCCTTGTAAGTTCCGCTAGCGTTTAGAATTGCTTCTCGATCTTTTCCCTGGATGATTCGAATCGGGACCTTGTTCCCGAGACCTTCTATTGCAAAATAAATTCTCTCCGTTAAATCGCTAAGTTTAGGTTCCGCATCAAACTGCAAAACAAAGGCTTGGTCTTCCGCGATTGTCGAGCCTTGGTAAGGCCGAAGATCCGAGACGGCAGGACCTCCCGTACTGAACGTAAACGATTTTCCTTCGTCCAATACATTGCCGGAGATTGATTTTAAGGAACGGGTCGTAAATTTACAAACCAATCCGCCCGGTAGCGGTTGCTCGAATTCGTAAACCCAATCCGTTTCCGTGACCCACCGTTCTTCACCCTTTACCGGGCATTCGATTTTAAAAGGCGAAACGGCTCGTTTCGGATCCCCCAGCGGAACCATCGGTTCTCGAAAGAGAGCCTGAACTTGGCCGACTTTTTTGATTTCTCCTTGCGGAGAAAACGAAAATTGAACCTTGGAGGATTGCGCTATTCCTGACCCGCCGGCAATAAAAAATAGAAGAATTGGAAAACGTAAAAATATTGCTCGTGTAAAAAAAGGAGAGAATTTCACTAGATCGTCCCTCAATGAAAGTGAAGTCTTTCATCCTCAATCTTTTGAACTTAGGCAACTAGTTTATTTTCTTCTCAGGAATACTGCGCGCCGGAAAGGAATTCTCCCCGAGCGAGTCGTCTCTCGCCCGGGTTTGATAAAAAGAAGTTTCGATCCCATTTTAACCGGCAATATTGATTTCGCTTACCAAAACATCCGGGACTTTGATGGAAGAATAGCTATCCGAATATTCATTCGAAATCCCGTCGATTTTACGGAGCAGATCGAAGAAATTCGTATTCATAGTGATTCGATCCACTGGAAATTGCGGAATCCCGTTTTTATAATAGAATCCTTGCACTCCGATGGAAATTTCCCCTGAAACCGCGCTGCAACCGGCGCCGCCTTCCAGCTTAGTCACAAAAATACAATGAGGTACCGAAGAAAGTAGCTCTTGACGAGTGCTTGTACCGAACGGAATTATAAAATTGGAAAATGAAGTTCCGGCCCTTCCCGAATAGGAACGTACTCCGTGTCCCGTGGGTTTGACTCCCTCTTTCTTTGCCGATTCTAAATTATATAAATAGGAAGAAAGTATTCCGTTTTCTACCACGGATCGAGGAGAAGTAAGAATTCCCTCTGCATCGATTAATCTAGAACCCGGAAAATCCGGTAGATGAGGTTCACACCGAATCGTGAGAATGGGAGAAGCGACTTCCTGCCCTAACTTGTCTACCAATCTAGATTGGCCTTTTTGAACGGCATCCGCGAAAAAAGGAGATGAGAACATACCGAAGATTTGGGAGCTGATTCGATTGCTCAAAACGATCGGATACATTCCGCTTTTGAGAGGTTCAGCTCCAAGTAATTCGGTCGCACGAACTGCGGCTTCCTTGGCAATATCATTCGCGGAGAATTTTGAGAGGTCCCTGCCTGATCGATAAAAACTGCCCATTTTCTTGCTGTCTTTTTCGGAAGCTACGACTCCTGTTCCGGCATATATTACGTTGGATTCCTTTTTAACGAATACGCCTTTCGAATTTGCCACCAAACTTTCCGTTCTACTTTTCCCGACTCCTACATGAGGCACATTCTCGATTCTTGAATCTCCCGCCCAAGACGCTTCGTCCAGACTCTGACCAAATTTTCTCATCCAAGAAAAGTCCAAATCCTCCAAGCTTTTCTCGAAATGCTTTAGATTAATGTCGGGAAGCGGTTGCGGACCGGGTAAATCCAAATCGAGTGGATCGGTAATTTCGGTTTGGTCTAAGGCATCCCGAACCATTCTTGCTAAGGCTTCTTCGCTGAATCGTTCACTATACGAATATCCCGGTCGAGAATTTTGGAGAATTCGAATCCCCACGCCTCTCGAACGAGATGTTTCCGTATTTGCAATTCTTCCTTTAAATACTTCTATCCCGGTATCTTCCGAATCGGTGGCGATCAAATCAAATTGATCTACGCTGAGACGTTTTCCTTCTTGGAGCACAAACTGAGCGGCTTCTTCTAAATTCATTAACGTCCACCTACGAGAATTTCATCCACTTTGAGAGACGGTTGCCCGACTGTTACAGGAATCGATCCGGAAGACGCGCCACAAGTACCGGCAGCTAGCTCCAAATCCGTTCCTACCATGGAAATCTTAGGTAAAATTTCATGGCCTTTTCCGATCAAAGTGGCTCCTCTCACTGGCTCAGCCACCTTTCCGTTACGAATTACGTAACCTTCCTCCACGGCAAAGTTAAACTCCCCGGTTGCCGGATTGACGGAACCTCCGCCCATACGTTTGGCATAGAGACCGTATTCGACCGAGGAAAGCATTTCATCAAAGGAATCCTTTCCGGGCGCGATGAAAGTATTTCTCATTCTAGAAACCGGTGCGTATTGATAGGATTCTCGCCTTCCGCTTCCGGTGCGGGGGGATCCAGTTTCCATAGATCCGACTCGATCCGAAAGATAAGCCTTTAAGATTCCGTTTTCTATCAAAAGAGTCTTTTGAGTAGGCATTCCTTCATCGTCCACTTTTAAAGAACCATAATAATTTTCTAATGTTCCGTCGTCGTAGGCGGTAAGACAGGATTGTCCGATGGGTTCTCCTAATTTTCCTACGAACGGGGACGAATTCTTGCGAATCGATTCGGTCTCGAGAGGATGCCCGCAGGCTTCGTGGAAGATGACCCCGCCGAAGCCGTTACCCATAACAACCGGCAATTTCTTTCCTTCTATATACCCTGCATCCAGCATAAACAAAGCTCTTTCCGCCGCATTTTGCGCCAGATCCTGAATGGGTAATCCTTCAAAGAATTCGAATCCCCGGATTGCGCCCGGCGATTCCGTCGCGACAAAACGTTCTCCATCCTTTTCCGCCGTTACGGATAGAGAAAAACGGCTTCTCACTCTAAGATCTTCCACCCATAATCCTTCCGAATTCGCGATCAAAACGTTCGTCACTATATCCGACGCGCTCGCCCCGACTTGCACAACCTTGGATGAAACCTGTCTAGCCGCCCTATCAGCCGATTGCAATATTTCCAATTTTCTGGAAGGAGAAACTTGTCTAGGGTCCAAAAAGGCAGCGGGAAATTGCGCTTTAATTGACGAAGGAGAAAGGGTAAACTTTCCGCCGACGGAATTCGCTTCTCCACGGGAATCCGCGAGTAAATTAATTAAAGAAAGAAGATGCGATATTTCGTCATTACTAGTGTAGGCGTACAGAACATCCGTTCCATATATTAAGCGAATTCCAATTCCGTAATCTGTTGCCGCTAAAGATTGTTCAATTTTCTTATCTCGAAGAGCTACCGACGAATTTCGGGATTCTTCCTCGTAAATTTCCACAAAATCTGCCTTTCTATTCTTTCCGGCTTCGATCAGTGTTTCTGCTTTTTTAAGATCCATGTATGTTAATTAGACCGAGTTTTTCGGTTTCCTTTCTCTCTTTTCCTTATGAACAAAACTATATTTCCGGGAACGGAATATTTTGAGGAGGATTTAGTAGACCTTCCAAGGCCAAGCGAATGTATTCCGGTCCTTTGATTTCACCAAACCGCGGTATAAGGTGAAAATGCATATGTGCCACCTTCTCCGCAACTAGTACCGTATAAATTTTTTCGGGGGAAAAACGATCGTAAATCCAGGCCGTCGCTCGTTGGAACGCGGTTCCCAACTCTGCAAATTCCTCCGAAGTCCACTCGGAATATGCTTCGCGATGGGAAACTGGCTCCACATAAAGATATCCGGGAAGTTTCTTTGAAAATTCGCTATGTCGAACAAGAAACAGGCCTGACTGAAACAAGAATCCCGGAATTCTTTGGCTACTATGCGCGGAACAAATCGGACAGTCTGAAATCGAACCTTCAGAAATAGGTGCCAGATTTATACTCCCGAGACCTGAGCAATATAATTCTTATACCGGTCGTAAACGCGTTGGATATATTCCAGATTCGAGCAAAATCGAATGATACATCGATAAAAATGATACCGTTCCATATCCACAATCTGATTCTCTCCGTCCATCTGTTCCCGCAATAAGCCTTTAATCATTCCTAAAAATAAGGATCTTTCCAAAGCATTATAACCCTCGTGAGCGTAGCGAGCGCCTTCCAGAATGTTCACAAAATTAGCCGCCGAACGAAGGAACTCCTTCTCGTTCGAAAGATACTCGAATTTTTCCTCTTCGGAAAAAGTGGATAAATAGTCATGAAATAAGGTTAACTGGATGGATTCCACTAAAGAGCCGGTTTTTTCCTTCGCTTCTTTATAGAACGGAGTCTGAATACTATACTCGACAAAGTCTCTCCAGGAGGATTTTGTAGTTTCTATCTTGTGAAGTTCTTTCAGACTCATAGTATTTCCGCTTTTAAGGCTTTGATTTTCGATTCTTCTTTGAGGTATACAGGGAAAAACGTCTCTATGTCAAAGGTTTTCCGTTCTCTAATCTTTCTTTTCTGTCTAGCGATTCCCTCGGCCGCCTTTTCAACTGAATCCGGTGATGAGGAAGTATGGGAAACCGCGATGGAATGGGCAGGACATCCGGTATTTAGAGAAAAACGTATCGTTCGCAATTTAGTATCCAGTTTTTATAAAAATGAAATTCAGCAGACGGAAACCGCGATTCGCGAATCCTTAGATAGACAGTTTTCGAAAAAAAAACTTCTAAAAGCCGGAATTCATGAACTTATCCGTAAGGACTTGGATTCGATTCCCGATTTAGCCGGAATCTCCTACGAACTTCCCGAACTAGGTTCAGGCACGATCTTGAAAGAAGAGACGGATTTTCCTGAAACCTTTCAAAGCTTTTCCTACAAAAATGGAACGATAAAGTATTTCTTTCGCAGCCGCCAAAAACCGTATTTAGAAAATTGGGAAAACTTAAAGCTCTTAGGCAGCTTTTACGCATTTACGGAAGCCGGCGCCTTATTGCTCTGCAAGGAGAAAGAGGATGCGCCTATCCAATTCAGGGATATAAGGGAATTAAGGTCCCATTTTCAGGAAAGAAAGAAAAGGAATTCTTCTCTCGAGCTTTTTCACGAAAACGGAATTTATCTTTTCTATTTCCCGAGCCAAAATCTATTCCCTTATTATATTCTATTAATATCAAAGGGATTGTTATCCGTATTTACCGTTATACTAGTCTTTCTATACTCGAAACGGTTTTGGACGTTTTTAAAAGACCAAAACAAGCGCAGCTTTAAGGCGCAAACGCTCTTCTTACGGGATAAGCAAAAAATAGCCGCTCCCCACGATTCGGATCAGGAGCCGATTTCTTAACATCCAATTTCACTGCAAGCATATTTGCTATACAAATAAGTAGATTTTTTTCACATTTTGCACCGTTTTTTGGGTGACATAAGGCTCATAAAAAACGATCCTTTTCTTGAGGGAATTTCTAAGATTTTACGGATCTAAATGGAATTTGTCCGGGTTAGGAAGTATGATGCACCTATCTCAGTCGGATCCCTCAAAAAGTACACGCAATCATAAAGGAAGGGGAATCGTTTTGGCAAGAGAAGGAGCTAAAGAATCCATGAAGAAGCAGAAAGAAGAAGCCCAAGGCTTAGACGACTCTAAGAAAATGGCGATCGATCAGGCCATGACTCAAATTGAAAAACAATTTGGGAAAGGATCGATCATGCGACTCGGTGCGGCTTCTGCTACGAACGTGATGCCCGTGATCCCGACAGGTTCTCTGGATCTTGACATCGCTTTGGGTATCGGTGGATATCCGTTAGGTAGAATTATCGAAATCTACGGGCCGGAATCCTCCGGAAAGACGACTCTTACTTTGGCTGCAATTGCAGAAGCTCAAAAAAGAGGCGGAGTTGCGGCGTTCATCGATGCCGAGCACGCGTTAGACCCATCCTACGCAAAGAAATTGGGCGTAAATCTGGAGGAGCTTCTCGTATCTCAACCGGATAACGGGGAGGAGGCGCTGGAAATTTGCGAGTCTTTAGTTCGTAGCAACGCAATCGATATCATTGTTGTCGACTCCGTAGCTGCACTTGTTCCTAAAGCCGAAATCGAAGGCGATATGGGAGACGCTCATATGGGTTTGCAAGCTCGTCTTATGTCCCAAGCTCTTCGCAAGCTTACCGGAACCATATCCAAATCAAGAACGGTTGTAGTTTTCATTAACCAAATTCGTATGAAAATCGGAGTCATGTTCGGGTCTCCCGAAACTACGACCGGTGGAAACGCGCTTAAGTTTTATAGCTCGATTCGACTAGACATTCGAAAAATTGAAACCTTAAAGGAAAAAGAGGAAGCCACAGGCAATCGAGTCCGAGTCAAAGTGGTTAAGAATAAGACCGCTCCACCGTTCAGGCAAGCGGAATTTGACATAATCTACAACACTGGAATTAGCAGGGAAAGTTCTCTCGTTGACTTAGGTGTAAAACACGACATCATTAGCAAATCGGGCGCCTGGTATTCCTATAATACCGAAAAGATCGGCCAGGGAAAGGAAGCGGCTAAAGAATACTTGAAGGCCAACCCTGAAATTGCCTACCAGGTCGAAAATATGGTGCGAGACTTAAACGGTCTCCCTCCTCTTGCAAAAGAAGGAAAAGCGCCGACAGCTCCTAGCGGAGGCGAAGACGTCCAAAGGGCCGCGGGATAAAACATTACTACTGGCTTTCTTTTTAGAAACCATTGACGCCGGGTGGGAAATCCATCCGGCTTTTTTTTTATTCCAAGAACTTTTCCTTCTTTCATACTTGCCTTACACAACCAAGAATCCAACCAATTAGGAAGAACATGCCAGAAATCAGTATTATCGGGGCCGGCGGATTTACCGGAAAAGAGCTTCTCGGACTTTTAGCTCGCCATCCAAAATACAAAACGGTTCATCTCACAAGCGATAAGCTTGCAGGGAAAAAAATATCGGAAGTATTTCCCGATCTCCCATTTCCGGAGGATTTGGTTTTTAAGAAGCACGAAGATCAAGTTCCAAAGGGATCCTTAGTGGTTTTAGCGGTCCCAAACGAAGCTTCCTTAACCTTGGCTCCGAGATTCTTAAATGCCGGACATAAATTAATCGATCTCTCCGGGGTGTATCGCCTTCATGATCGCGAAGCATTCGAGAAAACTTACAAACTAACCCACACTAATTTCGAACTCGTAAATCAGGCGGTTTTCGGAATTCCTGAATTGTTTAGGGAAAAGTTGAAAGGAGCGAATTTCGTTTCGAATCCCGGATGTTATTCCACTTCCGTAATATTGGCATTATATCTTCTCGGCGACATTAGGAAGAAGATTCGAAGTCGGATTATTGCCGACTGCAAATCCGGAGTGAGCGGTGCGGGCGGAAGAGTGGAAGACGGGGGTTTCTCCTTTACGGGAGTGCATGAAAACTTTCGCGCTTATAAGATTTTAGCCCACCAACATGAACCTGAAATCCAAGAATATTCCTATGTAGGCTCCGGACTACCGCAGCCCGAAATTCTCTTCGTTCCTCATCTTCTTCCGCTCTATCGAGGAATATTATCCACAATCTATCTCGAAACGGAAGCAACAGAAGATCTGGACGTTCTTGCAACTCTAAGGAAAAACTCCTCGGGCGAACCGTTTGTACGAATTCGGGAAACTCCTGAAGAAATCGATCTATCGAAAGTCGTTCATACGAATTTCCTAGATATCGGAGTACGCCAAAGAGGAAGGACGATCACCATCGTCTCCGCTTTGGATAACCTAGTGAAAGGCGCCGCGGGGCAGGCCTTACAAAATATAAATTTAATGCTTGGAGAAAAGGAAACTCTCGGTCTCCTTCCGTAACTTCCATGGAAAAACTTAGCGTATACCATCTAGTCCGGGATTCTTGCAATCAATATCGGGACCGTCCCTTTCATTGGATCTGGGATGAAAAGCAACATACGTTTACCGGAATTTCGTACGGGGAATGGTTTTCCAGCCTAGAAAGACTTTCGGGATATTTGCTTTCCAAAGGACTAAAGCGAGGAGACAAGGTCGGACTCATCTGTGATAATCGCACGGAATGGTCTCTGTGCTCTTTTTCGGTCGTCTGCGCAGGCGGCGTAGATGTTCCGAGAGGTTGCGATGCAAGTGCGGACGATATCATTTATATTCTAAGCCATACGGACGCGAAAATCGTCTTTATCGAAAAGAATTCGGTTCTAAAAAAGCTTAGTAACCGTCCGGATTGTTTATCCTCAATTGAAGTTCTTATTTTAATCGAAGACGAATCCACTTTCGAGGGCTTAGGCGAGATCAGGAGCCGATTCCCAAAATTGGAAATCCTTGCGCTGGAAAAAGCATTATCTTCCGGCGAACAATATCTCTCGAAGAAAGGACCGGAGATCTTGAAACAAGCGGGAGAATCGCTTGCAGGTAAAGATACTGCAACGATCATTTACACTTCCGGCACAACCGGAGTACCGAAAGGGGTCGTTCTTAAACATAGATCGTTTACCTGGAGCGTCCAGCAACTTCAACAATTCGTCCCCGTAACCTACTCGGACCGAACTGTGGTTTTTCTTCCGCCTTGGCATATCGCGGAACGGATTTTAGAGACGGCCTTACTTTCCTGGGGAGCTTCAATGGCCTCTTCCGGAGTTGCTAGTTTACAGCGAGACTTTGGCCTAATCCAACCGACCGTACTAGTTTCAGTTCCCCGAGTATGGGAGGCATTGTATCGTAAAATCTGGGATACGGCCAAAAAAGGACCATCCTGGAAATTTACGCTTTTCTCCTTAGCCGTAAAAACAGCCGAGTTCCATAGCTCTCTCTATGATACGATCACCGGAAATTACGCAACGACGGAAGATGAACCTTCTGACCAAAAAGCTATGGATAGATTCCTGGCATTAGCGCTATACGGGCCGATTTCACTGGCAAATCTGCTTTCTCAAAAAATTCTCCAGCCGGTTCGTGCATCTTTGGGCGGACGTTTGCGTTTCGCATTTTGCGGCGCAGGAGCGATGCCTTCTAAAATCCAATTTTTTTTCCGCTCCATCGGCATTCCCATTATCGAAACCTACGGAATGACAGAGACTACCGGAATGGGAGCTATGGGTGGCTTTCCTATTCCGAAAACAGGCGCGATAGGACCCGTTTTTCCAGGTGCACATATAAAACTTTTGGATGAGACCGGGGCAGTCGTTACCGAATCCGGAGTAAAAGGTACCGCCTGGCATAAAGGACCGCATGTCACCGCAGGCTATTACAAAGACGACGAAAAAAATCGGATTTCGCTTATCGATGGTTGGTTCGATTCCGGAGATTTATTCGTCTGGACTAAGACGGGCGAACTCAAGTTTGCGGGACGTGCGAAAGACACGATCGTATTGTCGTCCGGCGAGAATGTGGAACCGGAACCGATAGAAGCTAAAATTTCCGAATCCGAATTTATCCAATTTGTCGTAGTAGTCGGGCAGGATCGGAAATTTCTGAGCGCCTTGATCGTTCCTAATTTTGAAAAACTTAGGGAAAAATTCTCGGATATCGGGCAAATACTGCCGGAAGACAATACCGAAGTCGTTGCCAACCCGGCCGTACTGAAATTTTATAAAGAACTACTGAAAGAAAAAATTTCGCAAGACAACGGATTTAAGAACTTTGAAAGGATCTCCGATTTTTTGTTAATCGAAAAGCCGTTTGAAAAAGGGGAAGAACTCACGGAGACTATGAAAATAAAACGTAAAGTCGTTCTCGAGAATTATTCTCGTCAAATCAGTGAGTTATATTCTTAAATCGATATGGCGAAAATGAAAAATCGAGAAATCCTTTTTTGCGGAGCCTTTACCGGAGAAATAGACAAGCTGCAATCCGAAGAGCGATTTTGGGTCTTAGAGACCGGAGTGGGAAACTTAAATGCGGCGCTCCGCCTACAATCTTTTCTCTTGGAAAATAAGGAACATCCACCCAAATCGATTATTTTCTTAGGTTCGGCGGGAGTGTATCCGTGGGTTGCCCGAAAAGAATGGGAAGGAAAGCTGGGGCTTTCCAGAGTATTTACGAATTACGAAATCGCCTATCTGGATAAGAAAATACGCGTACCGGAGTTTCTAAAGCTAAAACTGGAATTTACGGCATTCGAAATTCCTGCGATAGGCAACGGCTTTTTCGAATCTACTGCAAATGGGACCGGTTCGGTAACGTTAGAAGACCTTAGCCCCCGAGCTACCGAACGTTTAAAAACCGAAGACATAGGCTTGGAAAATATGGAAGTTTTCGGACTCGCTAAGGTAGCGGAAAGTTTTACCATTCCCTTAACCGCCATCTTCTCTCTCACGAATCGAGTGGGTCCTAAAGGAAGCGATGAATGGAAATCTTCCTGGAGAAAATTATCCGATAAATTGCAGGAAGCTATTATCGCTTCGTTTCCATGAAAATCTCATTTTTTCCGTTCGGAGGGAAAGAATAATTCCCGGATTTCCTTTGTGGCAGCCTCGGCTTCCAACTCGCCTTTCTTTATCACTTCCTTATATCGTCCGAAATCGGTGAAGGCGAATTCTTCGATATGCATATTCACGAAAAGATCCATTTTCTCTTTTCTAAGTTTGGTAATCTCTCGTCCTTCAAGAGTTATTGCTCTAGCCATAATCTTTAAAATAGGAGGATACGTAACGTCCTCCCAAAGATTTTTAAAGAAGGATTTCCCGGTCACTTTACGGTCTTCCAAAAGGCGGACGATCGCATCGTCGCGCAATGGAGAAACGTTTACCGAAAGGATTACGTCGGCCCCTCTTTTGCGTATCAAGTTATCGGGAACATTGTTGATTACGCCTCCGTCGATTAAAAGATGGTCTCCTTTAAATACCGGCGGGAACATCCCGGGTAAACTCATCGCAGATGCAAGGGCCTCCCAAATCGGGCCCTGATCCATTACATACTCCTGTCCGCTATGCAAATCCACGGCGGAGGTCACAAACGGAATTTTTAGGTCCTCGATCAATTGCGAGCCGAATGCGTCCTTCAACATTCGCAGCATCTTTTTTCCCTTAAAGAAGGAAATTAACGGAATGGTGGGATCAAACGGCTTATCGATTCCACCGAAGAATTTACTGATCATTTTGTAGATAGAGTCCGCGCTTTCTCCTCTGGCATATAATGCGGCTATTACCGCGCCGAAGGAAGATCCCGAAACATAATCGAATCTGATCCCCTCCCTTTCTAAAACTTTCAATAGCCCGACGTGAGCCAAGGCTCTAGCGCCGCCGCCGCCCAGAGCCAATCCTCTAGTTTTAGAAACCAAATATCTTGCAAAAGTCTCGCCTTTATAGAAAATCCTTTGATTGGTACTTTTATCTTCATGATGGATCGCTTTATCGGAAACGACGATCTTCGATGTGCGTCCGTCGTAATTACGTATTCGAGGTTTCCAATAATCGATGATTTCGGTTTTTTGCTTTACGTTCCTTTCAGGATTGTCCTCCCAAAAGACTATTTGATCGCATTGTTGCACGACCTTATCAAATTCCGGCATTATGCTCGGAGTACGAAAATAGATATGGAGAACCGGTGATTTTTTTCTAAGCTGGGAAATCATCCGAATCATGTCGGATAACGATTTATCTTTGAACGTATCGATCTTGAAAAGAGAGACATTTCCTTCGTGCGATCGTCTCCCTGTTTCGACGATAGAATCTAGATGATGTTTAAAGTCCTCGATCTCTTCGGTTGGAATATGGCAGATCAATCTTCGCGGAACCGACGGGTTCTTGATCACTCCTTCGATTACTTCGCGCATGCGGATTCCCATGAGGCGCATTAGATTTTGAGATAAGATCTTTTCCTTTGCAGCCAATCGGAGGAAGTATTCGCCGTCCAATACGTACAGAAGAGTATCCAAAACTGCCGTTGCTGAACCTGAATGCACGGACCTGGTTAAAACGCTGTTTTCGGCAAAAATATCCCCTTCACCTAAGTATCGAACGGTTTGTCCGGCTTCCCCCAAAGTGACCATGACCTCGCCATGTCGTATTAGATACAGCTCCTTAGAAATCTCTCCCTTATAATAGATGACATCATGGTTATAAATATTTCGTTCTTCGATATGCTTATAAATTTGAACGAGAAACTTTCGCGGGAGACTTTTAAATAATGGAATTGAGGCAAGAAATTGCAATGCTTCGGGAGGGACGAAACGTATCATTCCGGCAAATCCTACGGCCCCTCTAACGATTTGTAAAGCCTATCTCGTATCGAGAATGAAATACGAACGTAAAGGTGTTTGGTTTCCGGCTGGAAATCTCTTGATTTCTGAGTTTAAAGGGAAATTCTAGCTCCGATGCAGTTAGATTCAGCCTCCGTTGTTTCGATTTTTCAAAAATCCATCCAAGATTGGCATGTAAGCGAATCCTTATCAGAAAACCCCTACCCCTCGGCCAGTTTAGAACATTTATTCTATAAAAAGAACCAAATTGATACGGTACAATGGCATGTTGAAGACGAAATCCGACGACCGGATTTGCCGGATTCAAATCTCGTTCAGTTTAAGCGTCAGATAGACGCTTTAAATCAAGAAAGAACGGATACTGTCGAGTTAATCGACGATTTTATTTCATCCCGCTTTCAGGATGTTCCTCGCAAACCGAACGCCCGCATGAATTCGGAGACTCCGGCCTGGTTGATAGATCGGATGAGTATTTTAGAACTCAAAATCTATCATATGGAAGAGCAAACCCGTCGGACGGACGCCTCATATGCGCATATCGAAGCTTGTAAAACGAAACTAAGTATTCTCCTTGAGCAACGGAAAGATTTGTCGATTTGCCTGGATGAGATTTTGGACGATCTGTCCAAAGGCGAGAAATATTATAAAGTTTATCGTCAAATGAAAATGTACAACGATAAGAATCTTAATCCTTCTTTGTATACCAAAAAAGCATGAACCTTCTTGTTCTTCGTTTTTCGGCAATGGGAGACGTCGCTCTAATGGCGCCGGCTTTAATAGCTGTCGTTGCCAAATATACGAATATCCAGCTGACGGTGGTGACTCGGGGAAATTACGCCCCCTTTTTCTATAATATTCCGAACGTTCACGTAATCGGAATTAATCTTAAGAAATACAGGGGAATTATGGGCCTTTACCGATTATTTCGGGAGCTGAACAAGCTGGGTCCTTACGAGAAAATAGTCGATTTACACTCGAGCGTAAGATCCAGATTTATCAGTTTATTTTTCCGTTTAAGGGGCGTGCCGATTTTTCAAATCGTGAAAGGCAGACGCGAAAAATTACGGCAGATTCGTAGAAATAGAAAAGTACTTCGAAAACTTCCCCACACGGTTGATCGATACTTGAAGGTATTCGATAAGGCGGGATACCCCGCTTCCGTTCGCAAAGGACCTTGGATAAACGTGGATCCGGAATCCAAAATTTTTGCGAAGGATTTTCTGCTTTCCAGAAAGATCGATAAAAAAGAGGGCCTTTGGGTCGGATACGCGCCATTTGCCGGCCACAAACTGAAAGAATGGCCGCATGAAAAAAGCATCGCGCTGCTTAAACTACTCAAGGAAGAATTTCCGAATATTAGGATTTTCTTATTCGGATCGTCGCAAGAAGCCTCCATCATGGAAGAATGGAGAAACGGCGATCAATCGATGACGATCGTCTCCGGAGGAAAACTCGGAATACGAGGAGAACTCGGAATCATGGAAAGAATGGACGTAATCATAGGGATGGATTCGTCCAACATTCACATCGCAGCTCTTCTAAAGCGTCCTGTCGTCGCGCTCTTCGGAACGACTCATCCGTATTCGGGCTTTGCGCCTTTTGGTCAGGAAGATACCGGCGTTCTGCAAATAGAGGACCTTGCTTGTCGACCATGCAGCATTTACGGAAATACGACCTGCTTTAGAAAGGACTTTGCGTGTATGGAGTGGATCACGCCAGAGGACGTTATCAAACGTATCAATGTGATTATAAATATCAATACTCTCTTTTAAATTCGGCTATTAACCGAATAGACCGAACGGATCCAGTGAAAAAATCATATTAAAAAGCGAAGGACTTTTTTTCTTCCCTTTTAACTCGGCGACAGCTTTATACACTTCTTCAGTTCTATCGACGCATGCTTTGATTTCATGGCTTTGCGCGATCCTAATCGATTCTATCGAAAATGCGGCAAATAACTCGGGATCTTTAAGGATCTTAACCGATTTCTCAGCTATATCTTTCACATCGAATGGCTTTGCGATATAACCGTTTTTAGAATCATGGATCAATTCTGGAATGGCAAAGGAATCCACGCCCACCGCCGGCAAACCGCAGGCTATTGATTCTAAGATCACCAAACCTTGAGTTTCCATAGTGGACGCGGTTAAAAATAAATCGTAATTCGGATATTCCTTAGGTAAATCCTTCCGATCGATAAACCCCTTAAAGAAGACCGACTTCTCTATTCCGAGTTTTTCAGACTGCAATTTTAAGGATGCGAGAGCCGGACCGTCGCCTATGATCGTTAATGTCGCATCCGGAAGCGAATCCTTAATCAATTTAAAGGAATTAATGATTACGTCGCAGTTTTTCTCGTAGGAAATTCTTCCTACGTGCAGAAGTTTCGGACTTCCTTCCAATTTTTTAGGGAGTCCTTTGAATTCGGATAGGTCCAATCCGTTCGAAATCACGGCGACAGGCTTTTTAATCCCGAACTCCTCCAGCTGCTTTTTTATGAGATGGGAGGGAGAGATAATCAGATCGCATCGATCGTACAAATTGTTCGTGATCTTGAGTATGATTTTTTTCCGGATATTGAATTTGTCGAACTTCTCGAATTTTATCAAATCCTTAATACGCAGTTTTTTATTCAGCTTGCCGACTCTCATAAACAGTTTATCTAACTTCAAAAGCCTGTATAAGGATAAATACATGTCTTGTTCGGACATCAGAGTGTGATAGGTTCCGATGCTCGGTATACCGTATCGTTCCGTAGCATTAATTCCGTACAAACCGAGTAGCCCCGGGGTATGAATATGAACTAAGTCCGGCTGGAATTCTTTGATAATTCTTTTAATTTTTGCCGGAGAAGGTAAAACGACTTTAATATCCGGATAACTAGGCAAATATCCGCTACGAAATCGTTCTATGCGAATATGATCCCCCATCCGATCGAAGTCCCCATCTCCGTATTTGGGACAGCATATCAAAAATTCATGCCCTCTCTCGGCAAGCAACTCGGCGAAATTCCGCATCGAGATTGCAACCCCGTCGACTTTAGGTAGGAATGTGTCCGAAAAATAAAGGATTTTCATCGTAGCCCTGATGGGGAACCAATCTCATTCAAAGGAGGGATTTTTCCACTCCATTCTACTTTATGTCGGGAAAAATAATCGAATTTACAAGGAAGCGCGAATTTACATTCTGTTACAGGCATTTCTTCCGATGACCGAATTCTTACGTAAGGCGCATGTATTTTGTCTAATTGCTACGTTCTGTACGATCGGCGTTTCCGTTAGCATAAGCCAAACGTTTCTCGTGCTCGCTTTTTGCTTCGGGCTATGCCATACAATTCGTTCTCGACCTGTTTCAAATTGGTTTCCAAAGCATCAGATTTTTTATCTCTGCATAGCCCTCTTTGTTTGGTATTTTCTAGATTTCCTCGTTCATTTCTTATCCGGCGAAGATGAATTCTATTTAAAGCGAGCGTTCAATAGCGAGCTAAAAGACTTTTTTCTATTCTTCGGATTTCTATCGGTTTGGTTCTTAAAAGAGGACGATATCCCCAAAGCATTTACAGGATTAGTGGTTCTTTTCCTAGTATTAATTTTTACCGGAATCATAGGCGGTTTTTCTCCCGTTAGACTATCCAGATTGATTAGCGATTTATACAAGGAATCCAGTGCGTACAAATTTACCCATCCTCTGGGGACTTTTGCAAACATTCCTCTCTATATTTCCATCGGGTTAATGAATACACATTTGACGTTCGGGGGACTACTCCAGTTCTTTTCAGGGTTCGCAGTATTTCGCTTTTTAAAAGATCTGGGATCCGGAAACAAAAAGATAATTTTACAAAGCGGCCTCTTTCTGTTTCTGTATGTATTTGTTTGTCTATTAAATCAGGCTCGTTCTAGCCTGATCGGTGCGTTTTGCTCGATTTTACTAGGGGCTTTGCATCTATTTTGGATTCGTAAGGAATTACCGAGCGCTTACCTAATACGCGGTGGAATCGCATTTTTTACGATTTCTATTTTATTGGGCCTAGGGCTCGCCTTCAGTCCGGCGGGAAAAAAAGTGTTAGGACCCATCTTCGGTAAGGAAAAGCATACTGACTCCGGTAGAACGTTCATCTGGGATTCTACCTTTCCTCTAATCGCAGCTCACCCGATCATAGGAGTCGGACCAGGCAATTATAATCGATCCATTGAAAAGGTCAGGATGGAACATTCGGAAACCTACCCCGAGCTCGCCTATTTTTATGAGGTTACTCAAAAAGGACACGCGCATAACGACTATTTCCATTTTGCATCCGTCTTCGGAGCCCCGAGCCTACTTATTTACCTATCAATTGCGGCGCTTTTTTCCTTTTTTCTCCTTCAATCCAAGCAATCCCTGAATCGGATCATCTTTTATTACGGCATATTCGGATTCTTTGTTTCCGGACTATTTCAGTGTTATTTTCAAGACGATGAAGTTGTTATCTTATTTTGGCTTATCCTAGGCTTATTCGTTCGTGGAGAATGGGAGTCTTCACATTCCGATGACGCAAAGACGATCCCTCCTTCGGTGCGGTAATCCCGGAATCGAAAAAAAAGAACGATCGGTATCTTCTACTATTCGCCGATTATTTTCCGGAAAAGGGATTGGTCTAGTCACCTCGTATGCTGCATCCATTAATTCCTCCGTCCAGGAAAGTTTGGAGGTTTCCGATTTAAAACAAAACAACACCGAAAATTCGCCGTAATCGATTAGTACTGCGCCACTGCCCGTAGGCAAAGAATCGCTCGTTCGAAAGAGGTTATCGTTCGAAATGAGTTTACTTTTGAACGGAAGCTTACCTCTACTAATGACCCAGACTGAGTTTGCGTATCTGCTTGAGGAAAGACTTTCAAGAATCTTATTATCCGTGCTTTTCCAGATCCAAGCGGATTCGTTCGGCAAAAAAGCTTCCGGCCGTAGAAAAAGTAACGGTTTACCCAGGATTGATAGAAATTCTCTGCCATTCTCCGAACCGGCGCTCGAAGTCAATTTATTGCCGAATCTATCGGATAGGAAAAACGGAAAAAAGGAAGCCGCTTCTGCGGGAAATTCGAATTTTCCTCCGAATAACCTCATACTGGCGATTTCAAAATTGTTAATATTTTTACAGGTTTCCGCAATTCCGAATTTATAATATAATTTCCAGCGCATCCAGGAATCGCCTATATCCAAAAGAAATTCTCGCTCGCCCGAATCTGTCCGACAAAATCCGGATCGATCTCCGTTTAGGAAAATTTCGGAATTCTCCGGATTTCCATAAAACATTTGTAACGAGTTTGCAATTTTTTGAATTCGTAAATGCTCGAATTCGAACTCTCTAACTAAGTATGGATTGCTAGTCCGCATCAAAATTTCACGATTCGTGTCCCGAGCGCTTACCGAATAATTAAAAGACCCGGTAAGCAGCGTTGAAGAATCGACCACCATGGTTTTATGATGCAATAATCCCCCCTTACC
Organism: Leptospira fainei serovar Hurstbridge str. BUT 6; assembly: GCF_000306235.2. Lineage (NCBI taxonomy): Bacteria > Pseudomonadati > Spirochaetota > Leptospiria > Leptospirales > Leptospiraceae > Leptospira > Leptospira fainei. The sequence goes on along the minus strand of NZ_AKWZ02000003.1, from coordinate 393,370 downwards.
GAAAGATGGATCGTCCAGACGGTCTTCGTTACCGTCTTCTAAAATTCTCACTCCGTTTAAAGCCGATAACTGAATTCCTTCGGGATCCACTGGACGATCGTAGATGCCTTCAATCTCTCCTCCTCTCTTGTTAAAAAGAGAAAACTCAAGACTTAGAACCGGATCGTAGTGATCGAAAATCAGGAATTTTGTCTGTCGTGTAGCTTTCCGGACGGATTCAGTTAGAACGTGCTGTATGATTCTGCCATTGTTCGGAGAATTCCAGAACTCCATGTCTTGAAGGAAAAGCTTCGGAAAAGGATACTCTTCTCGCAGAAATGAATGAAATTTTTCCTGTTCAGATTCTCTTAGAGTAAATAGGACGTATCCATTATTATCCCGTTCCAAACCGTAGTAAGTAAAGTTACCTGTCCCTATAAATACCAGCCTTCCATCCGAAACTAAGACTTTAGTATGTTGTAATCCGGTTCCCTTCCAGTAGCGAAGGTATTTGGAAAACGAACTCGGATATGTTTTCCCGAATTCTCCCATGATTTCCAAACGTACGCCTCTCTTTACAGCAGAGAGTATTGCGTCTTCTATCTCCGGATCGTCGAACGAGTAAATATGAAGGTAAAGTGAGAAGCGAGTTTCCTCGATTAAACGGAGAATTGCATCTTTAACGTTCCTTTTTTTACCCACCGGAGTAAAACGACCGGGATAGGAGAAATAAGCCGCCGGATAACCGCCATTATCAATCCAATGAAATAGAAAATCGTTCTTTGTATCCTGAGCACAATGGATTAAAAGGCCTAGGATCGGAATTATTTTTGTGCGCATTCAAGAACCCATCCTAATTTAAGAAGTAAATACCATTCCTTTAGTCCTAAAGAGCGATCCGATTCAAAACCACCCACTTCTAATTCCAAAATGGATGTTTGGGATTCCGGCGGAATCCAACCTAGTGAAAGTCCGCCTTCTCGCAAAAATGAATTCGAAAAAATTTCCTTTGAACCAGTCCATGACCCGCTTGACTCGTTCTCAGTCCTTAGAAAGGCCACATAACTCGTCCGAACTCCTAACTTAATATGAGAAATTCGTAATGAGCTTTGTATTCCGAAAACGCCCGAAGGACGCTTAGTGGGAAAGGACGACTGATCCTTTTCCAAACCGACGCCGGTTATCCAGGCGGCCGGAGTCCATCCCCAGATTTGATTGAGCAAGGGGTTCGGTAACGGCGAAGCGCCCATACCGACGAAGCCTAGTTCCAAAATCTCCCCGTTTTTGTTTCTCTTATCAGGATTGGGAAGAAAACCGAAAACGGAAACAAGCCAATTTGTCCCGTGAAAACCGATATCGAATCGAACGGCTTCTCCGCTAATCGGCAAACTTTTCTCCGGGCGAAGAGGATGAGAGGCGGTTTTGTCCAAACCTCGAACTAAGAACACTTCCAAAAGACTAAAGAAAGGATCTCGTAAAAATCCTAAACCGGTCTTCATTTGAGTCAAATAGTCTTTATCACCATCCAAACGTTCCGATCGTGCCTCCTGAGTATCTTTCCCGAATCTTCCCCAATTTCCTAGAGAGACGTATCGTATTCCAATATTATAAAATATTCCCAAATCCTCCTTTACCCAGAGTCCGAGACCTGCCCTGTATCTAAACTCTGTCTGCGTAGTATCCTTTACGGATATCGAATTTAACCCGAACTCGCTTCGTGCCGATCTTGGTAAAAAAGAATCCCGTCCTTGTGCAAGTAGCCAATTGTTTTCGGCCAACGGAAACCCACGATAGAAATCCAAAACATCAAATCGAATATTAAAGCGTCCGCTATCTTTCGTTTCCACAAAAGCTCCCTCGACTCCGTCCTTCCAATAGAACCAGCCCGGAAGAGAATTAGGATCGGACCTTCTACCGAAACCCCAGCGAAACCCTTTGGCGAGTAATGCAAAATATGCATCGCTTCCCGGAAGAACCTTCAGCCGATTATCCGCGCCTGAAAAAACATCCATCTGCAAATCGGCTTCCCAGGAATCCCGTCGGTGCTCTCCTTTTACCTTCATCCAGAACGGGAGCGCAATACCGTTTACCCTCTCAACTTCTTTCGAAGTTTTATCGTCCGAACTAAGCCGTCCTTGCGCTTTAAAACCGAAGAAGTGAATGCTAAGATTCAATTTTTCAGAAATAGGTTCTGCGGTTAAAATGCTTGGAATGATTGAAACGAAAAGGATCGTTATCCGTATTCTCATTCTTGTCGCGCCGTCGACAAATTCGAACTTCCCGGACTTGCATGAGTATTGAAGCATTCGGGAAGTCTGTCTATAGATTCCGAAATGTCGGAATCTTTCCAAGATCGATGCCCGTTCGAATCTATAAACTGATAGCCGGAGCGCCTAATTTTGTTCCTTGTATCGTTCTTTCCAGGACCGGCTGAAGAATATCTTAGCTCGTCCCATAATTCTCCCGTGACTGGGTGACGTAGTTTTACGATCGTTGATCCCGTTTGAGGAAGAGAGAAACCTGAGTCTTTCCAAACTAGACTCTGTGGAAAACAAATGAGTTTTCCCGACGATAGAACACTGAATCCGACATCGATCGGAAAAAGAGCGGAAGTGATGGAGCCGCTATCCGTCTCGACTTCGAGCAACGCCGAATGTGCCGCTTCAGTCTCCGACTGAACTTCTAAAAATCGATCGCTTGCGATCGGTTCAATACCCTTGTATGAACCCGCCCAGGAGATTTCCGAAAGAAGAGAGCGGCCGGAGAACTCGAAACCGGTTTTTTTTCCCGGAAAAACCCGGTGTAGATGATGGATTCCGGCAAAGACTTCTCCTCGAAGAGGCAAGTAAGTCCGATTATTCCGAATCAGAAGTGAAGAAGTCGCGACTCCGGGAATTTCGAGTGCGAATCTATTTGGAGTTTCGATAATACCCGCTCCATCCCAAATCGAATGAGTCACACCTGTCATTCGATCTCTAAGTTGAAAAGGATCCGATAGCTTTAAGGAAGAAAGATTCCGATATGATACTGTCGCTGCCCCGAATAGGAAAGGAAGAGCGCCGACTGTCAAAATGGATTTTTCCTTAATGGACCCGGTAGTTGAGATTGGAACTGTCGATTGCGCCCATTGAAATTCCAGATTCTCCGGTTTGCATTCCCGATACCCTATATATTCTAAATCGATAAACTTTAAATCGGACCTAAGCTTTCCTTCCCAGTAAATCCCGATCGGATTCAATTCTTCCAATATGAAATCTCTCGGATCGCAGCCGGGAAATTCCTTTCCCAATAAAGGATTTACTCCTGCCGGAAAACCTGGATCCATGCAATAGGATTCCGGGAGATACGGTAGTTGTCGATTTGATCCGCATTCCGAAAAACCTGCCGGCTTCCAGGAAAGGGTTTCGCTTCCATAACGATAACCCCCTCCGGGAAGAATACGTTCGGTCAACAATTCTTGCTTTGAAAGTTGCAGGCTTCCGTTGCGCTTCAAATCCCCCCATCGAAGTCCCGACACTGGAATCCGCTCGAGAGAAGAGGATTCTTCAGCATAAACGCGAGTTTCCCCCGGTAAAAAATGACCGGTCGTTTTTGGAAGCACCACTCGATTGCCGAAAAGAACGAATTCCATCCCGGCTTCGCATATCGGATATTGTTTAGAATTAAATAATTCGATCCAGCGGCCTGTAACGGATTCCGTCTCACCGAATACTTCCGAAATTACCGGAAGCTCAGATTTACAGTTCGATAAAATTTTCGCATTCTTTCCGGAAATGGATGCAATCGTATTCTTTAATTCATCGCCTAAGTCAATACCTGCCTCGATTTTAATCGAGAGGTATAAGTCGCCGTCTCCTGCCGGAGGATGTATCCAAAGCGTTTCAGTATCCGATAAAAGGAAGACGCTGAAACTTGCTGTGTGGAATTTTCGAGAATAATGATTTCGATCAAAAAATAGAACTCCATCGGCAAGATCTTTGCGGATTTCCCGACTGCCGAGAATTCCCGAACGAGCGGGTAGAATCTGCTTTCGCAACTCGTTTATCTTATAAATGCCGATCGTAATTGAGATCCGACTCTTCGAATCTTCAAAGAATAAAGGCGCCATTAACTCATTTTGTCGCCACCCATTGACCAAACGATTCAACCCCTCCCGAATCGTTTGCCTAGAATCTTCCATACAAAGGCTCGCGAAATAGTTAGGATGCTCGCCGGCCTCTATACAGGTTTTCGTATCTCGAATCTGTAAGGATAGATTTAGGAATTCGCTATTACTTGTATCTTCAGGTACGTATTGAAATTTAAAGGCCGAGGGAACTTGAGATAACTCCCACCAATCTGCCTTTGCCGAATGTTGGCAGTAAAACGCCGAAACACCGATCAAAGCAAAAATCTTATATGAATTCGCTCTATTGAAATAGGATCGCATATTCCCTCCCGTTAACTCACAGGTAGGGAGAATCGCTCGGTGCTAAAAAATTAAGAGGGGGTTAAGGATTTTTCATCGTTTTCATTAGGATGAAAATGTCGGAAAATTTTTTCCGCGAGAGTTTCTCCGATACCGGGAACTTTCCTAAGCTCCTCGATACTGGCGTCTTCGATCCTTTTTTGGCCCGTAAAGGAACGTAATAATAGCTTACTTCTTTTTAATCCGATATCCGGAACGTCTTCGATTAAGCTACGGAGAGCTTCCCTATTTCTACGGGAACGATGATGCTCGACGCCGAATCGGTGTGCTTCGTCGCGGATATGCCGTAATAACTTCATTCCGGGAGAATTCATATCGAAGTTATAAGGTGCACTTTGACCGGGAAAATATATCTCTTCTCTTTTTTTTGCAAGTCCGACCATTGGAAGATCCGGAACACCCGCTTCGACGGCGGCTTCGCAGGCTTTGCCTAATTGTGTAGGGCCTCCATCTATGACTACTAGATCGGGAAGAACCCCGTCTTCGTTTAGAATTCTTTGTAATCTTCTGGAAATCACCTCGTGCATCATTCCTGGATCGTTAATTCCTTCGTAACCTCGAATATTATATTTTCGATAGCCCTGCTTAAACGGTTTACCTTCGACGAAAATAACTCCGCTCGCTACGGGAAAAGAACCCTGAAAATGTGAGATATCATAGCATTCGATGATATGAGGCGGTTCTCCAAGATGGAACATTTCCTGAATTTCCTTGAGGGCTGCGGTTTGATCGCGGTATTGAGTGGCGAGCAATCTCTCGGTTAAACTCAGCTCGGCATTTTTTTCCGCGATCTTTAAAAGCGATTTTTTTTCTCCTGCTTTAGGAAAACGTAATTTAGGTCTAAAACCCGTCTTTTCCTGTAAAAAATCCAAAACGGTTTCCGCCTCTTCCTTTAAGGACATCGACACTACTATGTTCGATGGAACTAAACCGGCCCCCATATAGTAATCTCTAAAAAAGGAAGAAAGAATTTCGTCCTCGGACGAATTTGCAACCCCTTGTATCGGAAACGATTTCTTGTTTTCGAGCCTTCCGCCTCTCACTTCCATAAGAACGACTTGACCTTCGTCTTCCCTTCTTGCAAAGGCGACAATATCCTCGTCTCCTCCATCCAAACTTACGACCGTTTGCTTTTGCCGGAAAGATTGGAGTCTTAAAAGCATGTCCCTGTACCGAGCTGCATTCTCGAATTCCGTCTTCTCCGAATAGTCGTCCATTCTACGGGTTAACTCATTAACCAATCCGTCTTTCTTTCCTTCCAAAAATTGGATGATCTGATCTACGATGATCCGATATTCATCGACCGGGACATTACCTTGACAAGGGCCAAGACAACGTTTCATTTGAAAGTTCAAACACGGTCTACGCGGCTTAGGCAGAGGTAAAACTTGTTTGGTCTTGCGAATGGGGAATATCCTCAAAATAACATCGAGCGTTTCCCGAGTAGTCTTTACGTCCGTATAGGGACCGAAGTAACGGTCGCCGTTATCCTTTAATTTTCGCGTAACGAAAACCATCGGATATGACTCGGACAGAGAAACGCAAATATACGGATATTTTTTATCGTCCTTAAGACGCACATTATAACGCGGATTATGTTTTTTGATTAAGGTAGCTTCAAGAATGAGAGCTTCCCGTTCGGTCGAAGTGGCAATCCAATCCAGATCGAAAATTTCCCGCCGGAGAAAACGGGTCTTTAAATCGATATGGTTTTCCTTTAAATAACTACGAATTCGCTTATCAAGATTCTTCGCTTTTCCAACGTAAATAATCTCTCCCTCTACGTTTTTCCAAAGATAGCAGCCGGGAGAACCGGTCAGATTCTTAAGTTTTTCGACGATCAGATTGTGATTTAGAACTTCCGCCATTTCTAGTCTTCACTTATTGGACTATTCCAATCCTCGCCGTACTCTTCTTTCCAATCTTCTTCAGGATTAAATTCCCGTTTAGGAGCGCCCGACGATTTAGCGGCCGCTTTTCTTTTTGCCCTTCTTGCGCGATCCGCTTTGGCTTTCCTTAATTTTGCGTGCGCCGGATCCTCGATTTTCTCGGCCAACCGGGCTTCCTTTTCCAACCGTTCGCATAATAAAATTCTGGCCTTATAGCGATTCATTCCTTGCGTTCGATAAATCGAACATTTAATTTCTTCCCCGGTCGGTCGATGAAACAAGCGAACTGCGGTAGAAACCTTATTTACGTTTTGGCCGCCCTTTCCTCCGCTTCGCATAAAACTTTCTTCCAAGTCGGATTCAAACACTTTGAGCGATTCCATTCGCGCCAAAAGAGCGGATTCCTTTTCGAACGAAACGGGAAATCGAGAGGACATGACTATCGTGCAAAAAGTTCTTGCGAATCGAATTGAGTAAAATACGGAAAAGGTCTTCCGGTATCATCTAGACAAACGTAAGTGATCGTACAATCGATAATCTCGCGAACCTCCTTCCTTTTTTGGCTTTTAGAAATGGATGCATTGCGGACGGTAACGGAACTCTTTCCGATTTTCTCAATTTTTGAAAAAATCTGGATAATATCTCCGGATAATCCCGGACTTTTAAAAACTACGTCATCCATACTGACAGTTACGATGTTCGAGTATCGTATTTTTTCCATGACGAACATAGCGCATCCTTCGTCAATCCAGGCCAGCATCTGACCACCGAATAGAAATCCGTGTTGATTTAAATCCCGGGACATTACTATATGTTGGGTGCTCAGTTCCATCCCTTCCAGTTTCTTATCTAAGAAGACTTCTAAATTCATTTCATTCCTCCTCGATGCTTGAGGCCGACTTTCCTCGAATCGAGGATGGGCAAATCTTTCCCAACACGCATTCATCACAAAATGTACGATGCGCTTTACAATAACGTCGACCCAAAAAGATAAAGTACAGAGAAAGATCCATCCAATAATCGGGGCGAACAACTTTCATCAAATCTCTTTCGACTTTGACCGGATCGGCTTGGTTTGTCAGTCCCAACTTTTTGGAAACACGTTTTACATGAGTATCGACCACGAAACCTTCCGAGATTCCGTGTATTTCATTCAAAACCACGTTCGCAGTCTTACGACCGATACCGGGAAGTTGAATGAGCTGCGAGATTGTATTCGGTAATTTGCCGTTATATTCTCTTAATAGAGTTTCCGCAAAATTAACGACCGATTTGGCTTTATTTTTATAGAAGCCGGTGGAATAGATAATCTCTTCGATTTTTTTGAGGGGAGCATTTGCGAGCGACTCCAAGCTAGGATAGGCTGCAAACAGGCGGGGTGCAACTTCGTTCACTCTTGCGTCCGTACATTGGGCGGAGAGAATGACGGAAATCGCGAACTCGTAGTCTTTCTGATAGTTTAAAGGAGAATTTACTTCCCCGAATTCCCCCCGTAATAGGGAGTAAATTCGGGAAACATATTTGGGCGTTGGAACAAACTCAGGCTTTGGCTGCCTGTTTTTTGATTCCGACGTATTTTTTGGGGGCAAGAGCTTGTAAAGAACCGCCATTATCTTTAATCGCGGCCTTGATTCCTTTTTTACGAAGAGTACGGAGGGCACGAGTAGAAATTCGTACGGTTACCCAGCGGTTTTCATCTTCTAAAAAGATCCGCTTTTTGATCAGGTTAATTTTCCAGGTTCTACGGGTCTTAAGGTGGGAGTGGGAAACATTATTCCCAGCAATGGTACCTTTCCCGGTAACGACACACTTTCTGGCCATATTGCGACCATAATTTTCTTCATAGGGAAGCTGTCAAGGAAACGATTCTGCTTCGGTATTTTTAGCGAAAGGCACGTTTTTAGCTATCCGATCCGGACGGAATTATAATTCAAAATTAGATCCGGAAACGTCATTCACGCATAGCCCGAAGAATGTACTGCGAGAGTTGCGAGTTGTAGGAACTTCTACACCTTAGATTCTATAATTCCAATTCAAGAGACTCGGAATCAGTCCTCGAATGGGACCTTTTTCTTTAGAACTTCCAGTACCTCCTTTGGATCGTCGCAATATGTGATCAAATTAATATCGTCCGGGTCGATCAGTCCATATTCTTTCATAGGACCTATATGAAAAACCTGATCCCAATATTTTCTTCCATACATAATCACCGGAATTTTCAGATTATTTCTACCTGTTTGGATTAAGGTAAGAGTTTCAAAAAGTTCATCCACCGTCCCGAAGCCGCCGGGGAACACGACGATGCCCTTGGATAACCGTAAAAACCAAAGCTTACGCATAAAAAAGTAGTGAAACTCGATGCTAATCTTTGGATCAGCAAACGCATTAATAGTCTGTTCAAATGGAAGCCTAATATTCAATCCTAGGCTTGGACCTCCACCCTCCACTGCTCCCCGATTGGCAGCTTCCATAATTCCAGGGCCGCCGCCCGTGCAGACTGCCATCCTACGAACGTCTTTAGAGATCTCTTTTCCCCAAAGGGTTATCAATCTTGCAGTTTCTCTTGCTTCCTCGTAGTAGCGAACCAATTCACCTTGCTTCTCGTGTAATTTCAATTCCTTGGGAGTCAGTTTTTCCCGGAGCTTATCTCTGGCTGCATACTCCTCCGTACTCAAAATTCTGGCGGATCCGAAGATACAAATCGTATCTTTAATTTTCGCATCTCTAAATAGAGCTTGAGGATAATTAATTTCGGCTAAAACCCGAAGGTGAAACGCATCTACGGAATGTAAAAATTCCTCGTTCTCAAAGGCTGCCCTTCCCATATTCCATCCTTGTTCTTATTACTTTCTCTTAGTATCGTCCGGCTCTCTTATAGAGCTCTGAACTAAAGCTTGCCTGAAAAAGGGTTCTTCTATATCCTTTTCCCAATGACTCCCTTTACCGGCATCGGAAAAAAACTTCGATCCAAGTTTGTCCGGTACGTATATCTCCTCGATACGAAATTTCGTGCGGGTAAGATCAGACTCAAAAAAAAAATAGAACCTTACATATCTGACGAAACGATTTCCGAGAGGATTCAAGCGATTGGATCCGCTCAAAATGAATCCGAACCGGATTGGACTCAAAATCTACCTCCTTTTACCTATTGGGAATCCCATGAAGAAACGATCTTTCCTAATGCAAAACGAAAAGTAAGAACCAAAACCTTTAAAGGAACTCGCCCCTGGCTTTTCTGGATCTTTCTCCCTTGGAAAGAAAGAGCAATGGACGCTAATCCACTCTCTCTAGGTTTTTCTCCCGATGCCGAAGATTCCCCCCGACCGTTAAATTCCGGAAAAAAGAAGAAGCCGTACTTCCGAAGCAAACCGTATTTCTGGGAAGCCTGGTTTCCTCAAACTTCCACGTTGACGTTGTCCCCTCTTGTTATCTGGGAAACGGAAGTAAAAGAATCGGCGTTCAAAGATTGCATTCCTGAGAGCATATTGCCGTTCGGGCCGCCTGGAAAATGGAAGGTTCGAATCTATTCAATGAGAGTACTAAGTCATCAATTGGGTGGATTGTACGAAGATTTTTATCCGAGCCCGCATACGGTTCATAGATCGGAAGTTTGGGTCTACGGATATCCCCAAGGCCCTGAGATCCATGCTGAAGAGCTAAAATTATATCCATTAGGAGTCTGGTTGCAACCCAGCTTCTTGAAAGACGAGTCGCCGAGATTAAGAGTCGGATTACCCTTGCGAACGGGAGAAACGTCTTGGCAGATTCGAGGAAAAATATTATCGATTCGAATCCGCGAGTTGGAATGGAATTGGAAGCAGGACGAAAGTCCTGTACAAACGCGACCGAATTTCTCCTCACCGCATATCGTATTAGGAAAACATAATCTCCGATTAGTTTCGGAATCTTATCGTCCGGACATATCCGAGGCTTACTTATTTAAGAGAGCCATTGTTTCGGATCCTAAACTTCTCCATCGCTCCATCCCTTCCTCGAAACGTTCGGGCGTTTCTCCAAATCCCACACGGATATAACCTTCCGTTTCAAAGTCCAGTCCGGGTAGAACGAAAATGTCGGCCTTCTCGACAAGCATATCTGCGTACGATTTCGACTCCAATCCCTTTGCCAATTTGGGAAAGCCGACAATGCCGCCGGCCGGGGCTCGAAATGCATCCAATCCCGGTAGATCCGATAAACATTCCGAAAAGAAATTAATATTGCGGTTCAAGCCGCTCCGAATTCGCTTCTGCAATTCATTCCGTCTGCGAAGAATTTGCAATGTCAGAAATTCCGAAATCGGCGATACGGTGTGAGTCAGATAATCTTTCATGGAGCGGGCCTTTTCGATAAATTCCCTCGGTCCGACTAACCAGCCGATCCGCAGTCCCATAACCCCGAAACATTTAGTGATCGATCCGGTCGCGATACTTCGATCCGAAATTCCGATCCCTGTCCATCCTAGTTCCGAATCTCCGTCCAGAAATCTATAATGTTCGTCAAAGAGTATCCATGTTCCGTCTTTCGATTCTTGATTTATCTCTCTTAACGTTCTATGGTCCGACTCGGTGGAGGAAATTCCGGTGGGATTATGCGGATGATTGAATATCACGAGTTTAGGATGTTCTTCGAATAAACTTCGAATATTTCTCTCTCCGAATCCTAGTTCCTGCTCTTCCAGTCGATCCAAAAGACTGACAGTATTTAATCGAGCATCTCGAAATAAAGGTATTTCATAGAGAGCTTGAAAAGCCGGCCAAAATAACGAAACGGTATCTCCTTTTTCAAGAAGCAAGCAGAAGGTTAGAAAAAGCGCCTCGCCCGTACCCGTGGTAACCAATACTTGATCCGGCGAAGTGTTAGGATAAAGTGCGGCGATTTCTTCTCTTAGATCCGCCCTTCCTTGGTTGGGAGAATCTGCCAAGGAAAGAGCGCCAAGTTCTCCTAGATCCATATTAAGCGAAGAGGCAAGTTCCGAGAGATATAAATTTCGAATTCCGCTTTCTCCCAAATTGCATTGTGCATTCGTTCTGAAGCGCTCCAATCGATCTTCGATAAAGAAATCGCGCAAGCTCATATGGAGCGAGACTCCCGTAGCTTACGAAAGAAGCAAGGCGAAAGCACCGAAAAACGAGAATAGAAACAATGCAACAAGTATCCAACCAAGCCAGAGAAGAAAATATCTTAGATCTTTTAAGGCAAATAAAAGTTGCTCAGGGTCCTTTCCTTCCAAAGCAAGAGTTCGCTTAAACGAAACCGAAGCGCTGTGACAAAGAATTCCTAGGATAAACGTCAGCAACGCTGAACTTGCCGAAACCACGATTTTTCCCGGGTTTTCCATAAAAAATGCTCCGAAAGCCAAAGCCCCGGAAAGTAGGAATAGAACGATCGCGATGTTCCGAAGCAAGCCTCGGAGTGAGTCCAATTCCCTATGCTGATCTCTCGAAAATTCGGTTGATTCCATACTTTTAGAATCGGCGAAAAAACGGGTTGAACCAGGGGGAAACCGGATTTTTATGAAAATAGACTATAGTTAGGCACGATGATGGATCAAGAGAGCGTAAATATTGAAGCCTGGACTCAGGAACCGTTTTCTTCTAACGTAAGAAAGGAAGCCTCGAGCGTTTTAGAGAGATTCAGAAAGGGTATTAAGGGACTCGAAATCGAAGCCTTTACCGTCCCGTTGGAGTTCGGTACCGGAGGAATCAGGGGTCGCATCGGAAACGGAATCGGGCGAATGAACGAGTATACTGTCGGCCGCGCCGCTCTCGGCTTTTCCCGCTATCTCGTAAGGAAATCCAAAAAGCCGATACTTGTAATCGCCTACGATTCAAGACGCCGATCCCGCGAATTCGCGGAAGTGACTGCGGGAATTGCCGCCTCATACGGTATCAAAGTCTATTTATTTCCCGAAGTCGCACCGACTCCGTTACTATCCTATGCGGTTCGATATTATAAAGCGACTGGGGGCGTCGTTTTGACCGCGTCTCATAATCCACCGGAGTACAACGGTTTCAAAGCCTATCTCTCCAAAGGGGAGCAGTTAGTACCTCCCGACGATAAGAGAATCATCGGCCTTATCGAATCCATCCAGGATTGGAATGAGATTAAGATTATTTCCAGTAAAGATGCACAATATAAAAAATTTGTGAAAAAGGTCGAGCCCGCCTGCTTTGCGTCCTACTTAAAGGACTTAAAGAAGGCAGGAATCCAATCCGAGCGAGTGACCGCGAAGCAAAGATCCGCCTTAAAATTAGTATACTCCCCGCTGCACGGAACAGGCGGAAAGTATATGAAATTTTTATTAAGTAATTTCGGTTATAAGCAGGTCACTCTCGTTCCGGAACAAAAAGATCCGAACGGAGAATTCCCGACCGTTAAATACCCGAATCCCGAAGAAGCGGAAGCGTTAGAGCTGAGTCTGAAATTGTCCCAAAAAATCGGGGCAAAAGCGTTCATAGCGACCGATCCCGACGCGGATCGCCTTGGTATCGGAGTCCGCAATTTCGACGGCTCTTATACTTTGCTTAACGGAAATCAAATCGGTTCGATTCTTGCCGCTTATCTTTCCGAAAAAGTCGCCTCTAAAAAGAGAAAAGGGAAAAAGCCTGTTCTCGTTAAAACGATCGTCACTACGGATCTCCAGTCCGAAATTGCTAAAAAGAATAAGATTACTTTAAAGAACGTTTTAACCGGCTTTAAATACATCGCGGAAGTGATGGGCAAACTGGACGGAAGTAAGACGCAATATTTTCTATTCGGAGGAGAGGAATCCTACGGGTATCTACCGGTAAATTTTGTTCGAGATAAGGACAGCCTCTCGTCCGCCCTACTTTTGTTAGAAGTTTTAGCGGAGAAGGAAGATCTTACGGATTATATGAACGAGATCTACCTGAAGTACGGTCTCTATCAGGAAGGGCTTAAATCTTTAAATTTAGAAGGATTGGCCGGAAAGAAGAAAATTCAGGATTCGTTAGATTCGCTTAGAAATAATGATTTAATCGGTCAAATATTAGGTCAGCGTAAAGTAATCGGCTTTCTAGATTATAAAAATAAGATCGCAAAAGGATCTTCTTCCAAATCCGCATTTTCAGGACTTCCCGCCTCCGATGTGATTCAATTGGAGTTGGAAGGTTCTGGAAAACTGACAATCCGACCGTCCGGAACGGAACCGAAGATTAAAATCTATTCTTCGTTTAAGAGTTTAAAGCATCCGAACTCTAAAGAGGAGATTCCGGCATTGACCCAAACTCTCTCTGACGAACTTAAGCAGACCGAAACCGCATTTTTAAAGATAGCAGGGTTATCATGAAAGAAACAGCAACCGAATTTCAAAAAACGAAAGAACTGAGTAATAAGTATCTACTGGATCTAGTCCACCGCTATCCCGTCGCATTTCGGTACGGAGTGAACGAGCTTTTATTCGACCAGGAAAATAAGCAGTACATCGATTTTCTCTGCGGAGTAGCCGTCACCAACCTAGGACATAGCGATCCGGACATCATCGAAGTCATTCGTACCCAATCCGATAAGTTAATGCATACCTCCAATTGGTTTTATTCCGAAGAAGCTTCTAAGCTGGCAGAGCTGCTGATTTTGAATACGTTTCCGGGCAAAGTATTCCTTTGCAATTCCGGAACTGAAACCACCGAGGCGGCATTCAAACTTACGAGAGCCTATGCCGAGCAAAGACAGATCGCGGACCCTGTCATCATTTCCCTTCAGAAAAGTTTTCATGGACGATCGGTTTCCGGAATCAGTCTCACCGGGCAAAAGAAAATGCATACCGGATTCGGCAAGCTGTTGGACGGAATTGAATTTGTTACACCGAACAACGAAAAAGAATTAGTCGGAGCATTTGAGCAATATTCCGGACATGTCGTAGCATTCTTTGCCGAACCAATTTTGGGAGAAAGCGGTATCATTCCGCTGACTCATAATTTTCTAACCTTAGCTCGGGAATTGACTCAAGAGAACGAAGCCTTGATGATTTTAGATGAGGTCCAAACGGGCTTTGGCAGAACAGGAACCCTTTTTGCATTCGAAACTTTCGGATTCTCTCCCGATGTCATGACATTGGCCAAAGGGCTTGGTTCGGGGTTTCCTGTCGGCGCAATGATCGTCTCGGAGAAATATCAGGACGTATTAGGAAAAGGATCTCACGGGTCCACTTTCGGTGGAAACCATTTAGGAGCCGCTATCGCTTACGAAACGATTCGGATCATCCAATCCAGGGATATTCTCGCGAATGTCAACGCATGTTCCGACATCGCCTTTAGTAGATTGAATCAAATGAAAGAAAAATTAAGGATCGTGAAAGAAGTCAGAGGGAAAGGTCTCCACATAGGAGTAGACCTTGCGATCCCCTCTCGACAAGTCGCTGAACGATGCTTGCACAAGGGATTAATCGTAAACGCGACGGGCGAAACCGTAATTCGGGTAATGCCTCCGCTTACTATATCGACTAAGTATTTAAACGAAGGTTTGGATATTCTTGAAGAAGCCCTGACCGAGTTCCAAAACGAACAGAAGTAAAAAGGAAAGCAAATAGCATGAAGAAAGTCGCCGTATTAGCCGGAGACGGGATCGGGCCGGAAGTTATGAAAGTAGCTCTTTCGGTCCTAAAGAAAGCCTTAGGAAAAAAAGAATCTGACTTTAAATTTGAGGAGGCCTTTGTCGGTGGAATTGCGATCGATAAGACCGGCGGTCCTCTTCCTCAAGAGACTCTCAAACTCTGCGAAGGCTCGGACGCCATTTTATTCGGGAGCGTGGGCGGCCCGAAATGGGAGTCCTTACCTCCCGAAAAACAACCGGAACGTGGCGCTCTATTACCCCTTAGAAAACATTTCGATTTATTCGCGAATTTGCGACCCGCGATCATTTACCCGGAACTAAAAAATGCGTCCCCTATTAAAGCGGAGATTATCGGAAACGGCTTAGATATTTTGATCTTAAGAGAACTCACCTCGGGAATTTATTTCGGCCAACCGAAGGGACGAGAAGGCTCCGGCGCGGAAGAATTTGCCTATGACACGATGAGATATTCGCGACGAGAAATCGAGCGAGCTGCTCGGGTCGCATTTGAAGCCGCCCGAAAAAGAAATAACAAGGTGACTAGTATCGATAAAGCCAACGTCCTTACGACCTCCGTTTTTTGGAAAGAAGTCGTGATAGACTTGCATAAAAAGGAGTTTTCCGACGTCCAACTAGCTCATCTATATGTGGATAACGCTGCGATGCAATTGATCGTCAATCCTAAACAATTCGACGTGATTCTTTGCGAAAATATGTTCGGAGATATACTCTCCGATGAAGCCTCGATAATTACCGGTTCGATCGGCATGCTTCCTTCCGCTTCGCTTTCCGAATCCGGATATGGACTGTACGAACCTTCCGGAGGATCCGCACCCGACATTGCAGGAAAAGGAATCGCAAATCCGATTGCGCAGATTCTCAGTGCGGCGTTGATGCTACGTTATTCCTTCTCTTTAGAAGAAGAGGCACAAAAAATCGAGACCGCTGTTCGCAAGGTTATCTCGCAAGGAAAGCGAACTAGAGATATCGCCGAAGCAGGCGCTAAAATTCTCGGAACTGAAGAAATTGGAAAAGAGATAGAAAACGCATTATGAATTTCTTGAACAACTTAGGACGGTAGTAAGATGAAAGGTGGAATTGCTCCCTCAGGAAGACCGTATCAGGTCATTATCGCGGAGAACTCCAAGTTCCAAGCCAAACAACTCGCTCAAATTTTGGAATCAGAAGGCTACGAAGTCGTAGCATTTGCGGAAACTGGAAAAGAGCTAATCAATCTTTATAAGGAAAATAAAAAAGTCGATCTTATCACCCTCGATCTTCATTTACCGGTGATGGACGGGTTTGCGGCTTTTTACGAAATTAAAGACCTAGGTGTTTTACCCCGCATTTTAGTAATTAGCGAAGAGAATACGCCAGCAGTAATCAAAACTCTGTCCGATAGCGGAGTAATGGATTATATCGTAAAACCGATTAAGCGTGAAAAAGTCTTAGAAAAAGCGAACTCGACGGTTCGAAAGGCGATTAAAGTATAACGCTTAAATTATAGACTGGGCTCACTCCAGCCAAATGCAGTTTAAGTTTCGTCCGGTGTCTCCTCTTCTATGACTGAAATATCTGGAATTAGCGGCCATCGTGCAAGCTCCCGACGTTTCTACAAATGGCTCCGTTCCAAGTTTACGGATGCGATTCATAAGAAAGACTTTTTGTTCTAACAGAAACTTTCCCTCTTCCGGAAGCTCTTTAAGAGCCCCGGGAAATTCCTTCCGAAATTCTCCGGCTACGTCTTCTCCTACTTCGTACTGTTTTCCAGTGGCGTACGGCCCGATAAAGAATTGCAGAAGTTGCAAATCGACTCCGTATTTCTTCGATACTTCAAGCAAAGCGGATTCCGTAACACCGGCCAACGTGCCTTTCCAACCGGAATGAACGATTCCCACCAAAGCCGGCCTTCCAGTCCAGAAAAAGATCGGCATGCAATCGGCCGTTTTAACGACTAACACCTTCCTCGGTTCGGCAGAATAAAGGGCGTCCCCTTGGGAAATTTCTGCAGATTTCAAAGAATCTGCATTTACGATGCTTTTGCCATGAACTTGGTCTAATAGATAGATCCGGTCTTCAGGGATTTGGCTGAAGTGCGACACTTTTCCCAAAATGTATTCAGGGGTCGAGGTATAATCGCTCAACTCCCGGTTTCCCAGAATTAGAATCCGCAGACTCCTTTTGTCTTCGAGAAAGAATCGATGATCGATCATACTTGACGGGAAGAGGTTCTAGTCTTGTATAGAAAAGACGGAAAATAATTCGAGTCAGAAATGGTTGCCGACGATCTTTTTCCGAAAAGAATAGAATGTCAAAAATTGTAAAAGTGAAAATCTGCGGTATAAAAGACCCCGATATCCTAAAATTATGCATAGAGGAAGGTGCGGATTTTATAGGTCTAAATTTTTCTCCCGTAAGTTCGCGCAATATATCCCGCTTCCAGGCGGAACATCTGCTCGCTTATCTCAAGAGTTCCGTTCCCGAATCGATTCGACCTAAAGTGGTCTTCCTATTCTATAAGAATTCGATATCATTTATAGAATCCGTCCTAAAAACTCTCCCTTACGATTATTTGCAATTCGTGAATGACGATCCTCTATTACCCGGTCATTCCTCGCCTCTGATAGGTCAAAGAAACCGCAGAATTCTATCTTACCGCGTAAAAAACCAAATCAATGACGATTCCTTAGCCTCATTAGATTCCAAACTATTGATTCTGGACAGCTATGTTTCCGGTTCGGGTGGGGGAACGGGAGAAGCTTTCCCCTGGAAGTATGTCCGAGACGTTCGACGACCTTATTTTCTTGCAGGAGGATTGCGACCCGATACGGTCGCAAAAGCAATCCAAGAACTCCTTCCTTACGGAGTCGATGTCGCAAGCGGAGTAGAATCATCTCCGGGAGTCAAGGATCCCAAACTGGTTCGAGAATTTATTAAGAATGCCAAACGAGCTAGCAGCAGAAACTAACGAGCCGAATTTATCGGAAGCTTTAGATACTCCCATGATGCGCCAATATCTGGACATCAAGGCGCGATTTAAAGATTCGATACTATTCTTTCGCATGGGCGATTTCTACGAAATGTTCTTGGAGGATGCAAAAATAGCCTCCAACATTTTAGATATCGCCTTAACTAAGCGTCAGAACTCGGTTCCGATGTGCGGGATCCCTTACCATAGTAAAGACGCCTACATAGCCCGGTTACTCGGAGCAGGGAAAAAGATCGCGATCTGCGAACAGTCGAAGCCGGATGATTCGAATCCGAAATTAATGACGAGGGATGTGGTTCGTATAATCACTCCCGGTACCGTCATAGAGGAAAATTTACTCTCCGGTTATCAAAACAATTATCTTTGCGTGTTGTTGCCGAAAGCGACCTTAATATTCGTAGGTATGGCTGATGTTTCCACGGGAGAAGTTTTACAATTCACGGTTCCGATTTCGAATCCGAACGCATTGATTGCCGAACTTGAAAAATTCCATCCTAGCGAGACGTGCATTTTAGAAAAAGACCTGGAACGAATTCGTTCCTGGGAAGGATTTACAGACGGCAATTTTACCTTGCTTCCACAGTCGGCAGAAGGCGGTGTCGAAGCGAAGGATCCCTTTTCTTCCGTTCGCAATTGTTTGGAATATTATATTCGTGAAAATTACAGGGATGGGTCGCTGACGCTCAGAGAGGCCAAAGTTTTGCGGACCGGTTCATTTCTGGAAATGGATCGAGAAACGGTAATAAATTTAGAATTAATCGAAAATGAAAACGAAAAGAATCATACCTTATTTTCCGTATTAAATTTTTGTCATACTCCGAAAGGAAAACGCCTGCTAAAGCAGAGGATTTTATTTCCGGAAACGGATCTTGCCGTCATAAGCTTGCGTTGGGAAAAACAGGATTTACTTCGAAATAGCCAAACTCATCTTTTGGTTCAAGCCCTAAAGGATTTAGGGGATTTGGAAAGAATTTTAATTCGATTCAGAAATAATAAAGCTTATCCTCGCGATTTCAGAACCATCCTAACTGCAATTAAAACGGGAGAGTTCATTACGAAGCAATTGAAATCGGTAGCCTACCCGATCAATTACCCGGCGGGAAGACTTACGGATTTAGAAGTCCATATTCAGGACAGACTGAACCCGGAAGACCTACCGGTCATTTTGGGAAACGGAAAATTCTTAAAAGACGGATTCCTACCGGAGTTGGACAAGGCGAGAGAGGCCGGCACGAAAGGAATGGATTGGATCCTCGAACTAGAAGCGGCCGAAAAGAAACGAACGGGACTTTCCACTCTCAAAATTAAATATAACAAAATCGTAGGCTATTTCATCGAGATATCTCGAAACCAAGCGGAGCAAGCGCCGAAAGAGTATCTAAAAAAACAGACATTGGTCACTACGGAACGATTCACGATTTCCCGCCTGGAAGAGATCGAGAGAGCGATTCTGGAGGCTGATGATACGATCCGCTCGGTGGAAAAAAAAGAATTCGATTTGATGACTGCGAAAGTTTTGGAATACGACTCCGAACTATTGGAGTTATCCGAGGAATTCGGCGATTTGGATTTCCAGCTTTCCCTCTTAAAAGCTGAGGAAAAATACGCTTGGGTCCGAGCCTCCTTCAGCTCCAATTCTGGAATTTCCATGAAGGACTCCAGACATCCGGTAGTGGAAGCAAGTTTGCCTGTCGGCGTTAAATTCGTTCCCAACGATGTTTTGTTGGACGTCGGAGACAACGCGATCGCGATTCTTACCGGACCGAATATGGCCGGAAAATCAACCTTTATGCGCCAAATCGCTTTGAATCAAATTCTATTTCAGATCGGTTCCAGCGTTTCCGCTACGAAAGCCCAATTACCGATCGTGGACCGTTTATTCACTCGAATCGGAGCCGGAGACAATCTAACGGCGGGCGAATCCACATTTTTCGTAGAAATGAAAGAAACCGCTCATATTTTAAGAAACTGTAGTTCGCAATCGCTATTATTATTCGACGAAGTTGGCAGAGGCACTTCCACTTACGACGGGATGAGTATCGCCTGGGCGATACTCGAATATCTTTCCGAAATGTCGGTCCGACCAAAGACCGTATTTGCCACGCATTATCATGAATTGACCGAGCTTTCCCGCTTACCGGGAGTTTGGAATATTCATATGGAGACATTGGAGAAGGAAGATAAAGTTCTATTCCTGCGCAAAGTCAAACCGGGTAAGGCCAAGAAATCATTCGGTATCTACGTCGCCCAACTTGCAGGCGTCCCGGATCCCGTCGTAAAGAGAGCTACGGAGATTCTCTCGGATCTAGAGTCGAGGAAGAAAGAAATCCGAATTCAAACCAGGGAACCTTCCCTCTTTCAGGAGTTTACACCTTCTTCGTCCGATCAACAGTTTTGGTTGGATTGGAAAAAGGAGATTATAGATCTTCCCATAGAGTCAATGACGCCGATGGAAGCATTACGTTTATTGGATGATTGGAAGCGAAAAGCGATATCGAAAGAAAAGAGCGGTTGAAAAATACCGACATCGAACGGCGATTTTATTGTTCGAATAAATAAAGCAATATGTCCATCGGGGCAAAATCCACCCAATTTTCAATTTCGGATTTTAAACCGTCTTTCGCGTGAAACCCGATTCCGATTCCCGCCTCGGATAACATCAATTGATCGTTAGCTCCATCTCCCACAGCGACCACATCCCGTTTCGAAATGCCGAATTTTTCTCTCAACTCGATCAATGATCCGCGCTTTACATCCTTGTCTACGATTCCGCCCAGCACCGAACCGGTAAGCTTTTCGTCGATTTTCTCCAGCACGTTCGCACGTACCTCGTCTATTTCGTAATCCTTCTGAAATGCTGCTAAAATATCGATAAATCCGCCGCTGAAAACCGCAAGTTTAGCTCCGCGTAGCTTCAACTCTGGAAGAAGTTCCCGCACTCCGAAATTTAAAGTGAGTCTAGGGTAAAGTTTCAAAAGCGAATCGGCCGCGAGGCCTCGTAAATGAGCACAACGTTTTCTTAATGATTCTTGGAAGTTTAATTTTCCTTCCATTGCCTCTCGGGTTACGGAGGCAACTTCGTCGTAAACGCCTGCAAATCGGGCCAATTCATCCACGACTTCCTGTTGGATCAATGTGGAATCCATATCGAAACAAAATAAAGATTTCCTCTTAATCCTAGATTCGATCTGTAAAACATCGACTTTCGAGGAAAATAAGGCCTTTCTCAAGGATGATAGGTCTTCCCGCACGACCCGTTGCTCCAGGGAGGCAAGAAAACAATGCCATCCGCTTGGAACTATATATTCTACTTTTGTCAAGCCTACTTCGTTTCCAAAACGAACCTTGACCTCTCGTTGCAGGAACGGAAATGTTTCCGATGGATGTTCTATAAAGAATAAAAGCACTGTTTGCTATTTGATAAAATATTTAATTTGCTTAGCCCAGATTTTATAGGCGTTTTCGTTCACATGAATTTTATCTATCTTCCCGCCGTATTCCAATGCAAGATCGTCCCGAAGAAACGGAAGTTCCTTTTTTCGAAAGTATGGCCAGATATCCAAAAAACTTACGCCCGTATTTTCCGAAGCAACTCTCGATAACCAGGCATTGACGATTGGCGACACTGAATTCACATCCTTGCTTAAAACGGGCGGAATTCCTAATATAACGATTTTAGCGTCGGGTAAAGCGGCATGAATTTTTGACACAATCTCTCTATGCCTAGCTTCTAGATAATCCAGGCATTTTCCTTCTCGAATATCGTTCCCGCCGATTTCTATCACGATATATGAAGGTTTTAGCGCAAACACTGTACTCTCTAATCTACCTAAAAGCAATTCAGTCATATCCCCCGGGATTCCTCGATTTACCGATCCGGGAAATTGAGCCGACAACAAATCGGGCGGAAATCCTGCGACGAGACTATTACCTACGAATACGATTTTAGCCGTCTTAATGCGTTCGTTTTCTTTCTTATAGAATTCGATCGCCTCGTTGTATTTTGCCTGATATTGGATCCAGAATTCTACATTCCGAGATCCTAGGCTGCTCGAACAGGTAAAATTGGGATTGTAGTAATCTACAATCGTATCATTGCGAAAACTGGCACAGGAGGTGATGAAGGCAAAAACAAGACTGAGACGTGTAAGAGATTTCATGCGAAGGGACAAGCCCGGAAAGGGTTCTTAGTTGTCAGAATCCTTCATATGAAAACGTTTATGCCAGTCGGCAATCTGCGCCTGAAGATATTCCTCGGTATCGCAGATACGAAATTCGATGGGGTTGTTGGAAACAGTGTCGATCAATTTGGCTTCTATATAGCCGTTTTTCAGTTTATTGATCTCTATTTTATATTTCATCCGACAGCTCTCCGTTATATCCAGGATTTTTTTTCTACCGAGACTTTCAATCCATTACGAATTCTTCCTTCGAAAACGAAAGGCTTAAATTCAAGGGTATTCGGTGTTAGGTCCTGGAAAAACGTACTGGTTTTAATTACTATAAAGTTCGAATTTTTTCTACGGTTTTTTCTTAAATTTATAAAGTTCCGGAAAATTATCCGCAGAATATAGATGATCCTTTCCTAAAATGGCTTCCCAATCTATTTCATCACCCTTTCCGGAAGAAAATTCAGGAAGAAATCCCGCGTCTAGAATCGTCTTTACGGTATCTAAAGCGTCGGATCCTTTTATGTTCAGATAACCGCTAGCAAAAAGAGAATTGGCCGCGAACAAAGCCATACCTTGCATGCTGCGTAAGTGACCTTCCCTTCCTGCCGCTATCCGCACCTCCGAATCCGGGTTTACGAGCCGAAAAACGATCAACGTCCGTAAACAAAATTCCGGAGTGAGCGCTTGCGGATTTTTTATCGCATGCCCGGCTACGGGAATGAAAAAATTAACCGGAATCGATATCACTCTAAGAGCCTTAATTTCAAATACTACATTTACCAGATCCTTCAAAGACTCGCCCATTCCAACGATTACGCCCGAGCACATTCCGATTCCCGCTTCAGAAAGGTGAGAAAGGGTTTCGACTCTTTGATCGTACGTATGGGTGTCGCAAATTTCCGGATAATGTTCTTTAGAAGTATTTAAATTGTGATTATATCGATCGAGGCCCGCTTGCTTCAATCGAATTGCTTTTTCCCGATCTAAGAGTCCCGCAGAAAGACAGACTTTTAAGCCGAGTTCTTGATTGATTCTTTCGATCGTTCGTGCCAATCTTTCGGTTGAATGGGAATTCGGCCCTGTTCCGGCAGTTACCATACAAAAACGATATGCCCCGTTCTCTTTTGCCTGGATTGCGTCTTGAAATATCTCATCTTCGGTCTTTAAAGAATATTCTTGGACGCCCGAATTTGCATTCTTGCGTTGCGCACAGTAACCGCAATCTTCCGGGCAATGGCCGTTTTTAATATTATCGAGTATATGAATTCGGACGGATTTGCCAAAATATTGTTCCCTTGCTTTGAAAGCTTTATCCAGGCATTCGGTTAACGGGGTTTTACCCTGGAGAATGGCTAAGGCTTCTTCCGGAGAAATTAAGCTTGGGACCTCGGAAAGGACCTTCTCCTCCGTGGGAAGGGGCGTTTCGATCACGGTTTTCATTCTGCCGATAGTTTCTTAGAGGCTCGGCTATTGGCAATCGATATTCCGCTAAAAAGAAAGGCTTCAGGCGGGTACCTGATAGGTGAGCAAAGCCTTCCGAATAGCGTCAAAAATTCGATCTAAAGCGATCTGAGAAATAATATAGGGCGGAGTCACATAGATGACATTTCCCAACGGTCTTAGAATCACGCCATGCTCGAGACAAATTCGCTTAAATTCCTGTGAATATGCATTAATATACCCCGGAGATTCTTTGCCCGTTTCCAGCTCTCCTACACCGACGGCCCCCAGTACTCTTATATTTTTTATTTTCGCGGGAAATTCCGCCCTTAATTTAATCCAGCCCTCTTCCAACCCATGCTCTAGTCGCTTAACATCTTGGAGACGTTTCTCTTCATTGAATAATCGAAGCGAGGCAAGAGCTGCGGCGCAACCGGGAGGATTGCCTGTCATCGTATGGCCGTGGTAGAAGGTTTTAAGGGGTTCGTCTGATACAAATTCCCGATAGATTTCTTCGCGAACTAGTGTGACCGCAAGAGGTAGAACACCGCCCGTTAAGCCTTTTGCTAAAGCGATCAGATCCGGTTCTATTCCTGCCGCCTCGTACGCGAATGTATGTCCCGTCCGACCGAAACCTGTGAATACCTCATCGAGTAAAAGTAAAACTCCGTATCGAGACGTAATCTCTCTTAATCGCTGGAGAACCTTCGGCTTATGAAACAACATCCCTCCCGCTCCGGCAATTAACGGTTCGAGAACAACTCCTACTACTTCTTTAGAATGAGAGGATAAATACGCCTCTAACTCATCTAAACAATCTTCGGTGCAGGAGTGCGGTAATTTCCCAACCGGACAATCATGGCAAGCCGGGGATGGAAAATCCTTTGTCGGAAACAAAAGGGTTTGAAAAATCCGATTAAAAATCGAATCTCCCCCGACACTCATGGCTCCGATCGTATCTCCATGGTAAGAGGCTGAAAATTTAATGAAGGTTTTCTTCTTCTCTTCGCCCCGATTCCTAAAGTACTGTAATGCGATCTTAAGCATGATCTCTAGGGCGGTCGAACCGTTATCCGAATACACGACTTTATGGAACTTCCAATTCGCAAACTGCAAAAGTTCGTGGGCGAGTTCCAGCGCAGGCGGATGAGTAAAGCCCGCTAACAAAACGTGATCCAATCTATCCAGCTGATCCTTAACCGATTGAACTAACTTAGGGTGGTTATGACCGTGAATACTTACCCACCAGGAGGAAATTCCATCCACATAGTCTTTGCCTGTTTCGTCGTATAGGAATTCCCCTTTCCCGGAAACGATTTTGAGAGGAGGATCGGAACCTACTAAGGCCGTATAAGGATGCCAAATCAAGGGAATAAAATCTCCGGAAGAATACCTTTGGGATCGAACTCCTCAGCAACTCTTGCGAGGAATTCCTGGCGAGCTAATCGCCTTTCCGGAAGTAAGAAAGTTCCTAAAAGTCCGATTTCGCTAGCTTCGATAATGGTGCGAATATTATCCGACCGCAAGGGATTTTCCGGTCCGATGAAAAAAACTCCATGGCATTTAACCCCGGACCTTTTAATAGCTTCAATAGAAAGAAGCGTGTGGTTGATGGTTCCTAGATCCGTCGAAGCGACAAGCACTACAGGTAATTGAGATTGAACGATTAAATCGATATTATAATAATATCTCTTCAACGGAACGTACAAGCCGCCTGCGCCCTCGATTAATATCCGTTCCGAGCGAATACTATACAAATGCCTTGAGAGTTCGTCCGTATCCACTTCGACATTTGCGAGTTCCGAGGAAAGATGCGGAGACGCGGGAATTTCAAAGGTATAATAATTTTTTAGAAAATACTTTTCGTTCAAACCGGTCAAATTCATGATTTTAACCCGTTCCGAATCCTCTCCTGTTTGAATGGGCTTAAAATATTTGACGCCGCATTGAACCGCGTATTTGGCGAGAAAGAGCGAACAAAATAAGGTTTTACCGACATCGGTTCCTGTCGCCGTTACGAAAACAGCCAAATTTATCGCTCCTTCAGGATGCTTAAAAATAGCATCAAATCTTCTTTTGTAAGCTTCGCATTGACCGAAACCCGAATTCGAGATATGTCGACGGTTGGTGGCCGGATCGCCTTAGCCTGAAATCCGGCAGCTTCAAATAACGAGGCAAATTCCAGGGCTTCTTTTTCATTCTCCAGTAAAATAGGAACGATCTGAGAAGAGGATTTTCCGTAAGAATATCCTTTCGCTTGGATGCCTTCCCGCAAAAGGAGAGAAAATTCTTCGAGTCTTTTCCTTTCCTTATCCATTGATCTGGCTAAGCGAATTGCCGTCCTTCCGGCATGTGCAATCGCAGGTAAAGATCCGGTTGAAAATACGAAGGTTCGAGCGGAATGAATTAAGAATTTTCTGGCGTCGGCCTTGCAGGAAACCATCGCGCCCTCCAATCCGAGCGCTTTTCCCAAAGTCGCCATCCGAAAATCTATCCCTTCCAATTGAGAAGAAGAAAGTTGAGAATTTGCCAACCCCGCTCCTTCCGGTCCGAATAATCCGACCGCATGAGCTTCATCCAAATAAAGAAGGGCGCCGTATTTTTCCTTCAATTCGAGTAAATCCCCGATTTGGGAAACATCTCCGTCCATGCTGAAAACGGTTTCGGCTACGATGATTTTATGCTTACTCGCGGAATGCTTTCGCAGAAGTTCTTCGAGATGGTTTAAATCTAAATGCCGGTAATAGACTTTTTTAGCCCCCGAAAGACGAATTCCGTCCATCAAGGATGCATGATTTTTTCGATCCGCAAAGACAACGTAAGAGGGATCGCAAACGCAGGAAAGCGTGCCTAGATTTGCCGCGTATCCGTTTGCAAAAAATAAGGAAGCTTCCGAATTCACCCAGGATGAGAAATCGTTCTCTAACTTCGTAAAAACGTCCCGATGCCCTCGAACCAATCGACTGGCCGTGGAACCGGCCCCGAATAGATCGATTCCTTCTTTAAGAGATTCTAATATTTCAGGGTGTTGAGATAGGTTAAGGTAATCGTTGGAACAAAGATCGATACCTATTGGAGGATCTAACGACCTGATCCGATTCGTCGATTCAAGCCGAGAAAAGAAGGCGGGTAACTCGCCGTAAAAGGGGACGCTGAATGTCCGAGGTTCCCGCACTTCTTTTTCTAAAAGGAATTAAAGCATTCCCTTTACTTCGTCGCGCTCGGATTTGAGTTCGTCATGGGTAATCTTAAACTTTTCTTTTGCAAAATCGTTTAAAGTCAGACCTTTAACGATCTCTACTTTTTTCCCGTCCGACTTTACCGGAAACCCGAAAATCAATCCCTTGTCCGCATCGTAAGATCCGTCCGATGCCACTGCGACACTGAACCAATCGCCTGAAGGAGTCGGATTGATGATTTGACGAACCGTGTCAACGACACCGTTTGCCGCCGAAGCTGCGGAAGAAGCGCCTCTCGCCTTAATGATTTCGGCTCCGCGTTGTTGGACGTTTTTAATGAAATCGCCTTTTAGCCAATCGTGGTCTTTGATCACATCGGTCGCGACTTTTCCGGCGATTTTCGCATTATAGAAATCAGGATATTGCGTTGCGGAGTGATTGCCCCAAATTCCGACATTGGTTACATCTTTCACCGGAACACCCGCTTTATTCGCTAATTGCGACTTCGCCCGATTTTCATCCAGCTTAGTCATCGCAAACCAACGATCCGTAGGAATTCCTTTTGCATTATTCATTGCGATCAAACAATTCGTATTGCAGGGGTTTCCTACAACCAGAACTCTTAAATCCGATGCGGCGTTCTTTTCCAACGCCTTACCTTGGTTCACAAAAATTCCGCCGTTAATTTTAAGAAGATCTCCCCTTTCCATTCCCGCCTTACGAGGAACGGAACCGACCAAAAGAGCCCAGTTGATGTCTTTAAAGGCAGTATCCAAATCGGAGGAAACGGTTACTTTCTGAAGTAGCGGGAAAGCACAGTCTTCCAACTCCATAATTACGCCCTTAGCAGCGGGCAAAGCAGCCTCCAATTCCAGCATCTGGATTTCAACCGGAGTATCCGATCCGAACATTTGACCGGAGGCGATCCGGAATAGAAGAGAATAACCGATTTGCCCAGCGGCTCCGGTAACTGCTACTTTAACTGTGTTTCCCATAAAATGCTGTCCTACCTATTATCAGGTTAATTTTTTAACTCTTGATCTATGATTTTAGTAAATGATTCGATCGGTTGCGCGCCTTCCACCATAATTCCGTTGATAAAAAAGGCAGGAGTTCCGTTGACCCCGTATTTTTGTCCCTCGGCGATATCCGCATCGATTTCCAGTTTTTGCTTCGCTTCATCGGAAATGCACTTTTGAAACTCGGGCATATTTAAGCCGCTCTTTTGAGCGAGAGAAATGACATTACTTCTTTCTAAATTACCGCTGTTCTCGAAAAGTTTGGAAAAATAATCCCAATACTTTCCTTGAGGAATGGCGCAATTCGCCGCGATATGAGCGAACATCGCATTCTGGTGGAACGGTAGCGGAAAGTCGCGGAATACCCAGCGGATTTTTCCCTGGTATTTTTCGCGAAGTTGTTTTGTAACATCCTGACTTCTTTTACAATAAGGACATTCAAAATCGGAAAATTCGACTATGGTAATCTTCGCGTCCTTCGGTCCGATGGAAGGATTGTCGCCGGTTGAGACGTCGATCTTAGTCGGCGCGAGCTCTTGAACTCGGATATCGATATCATATTTAGAACGAAGCTGTTGGTAGAATGCTTGGCGTTCCTCGTCTTCCTTAACTCTCTTTAGGAAGCTGGCTATATCGCCTTGGACCTGCTGATACGATTTTCCTTTCAGAGCGGGAATATTATTTTTATATTGATTATAGGTAGCGATCTTTTCTTCTTCGGTGGGTTCGTAATTGGCCGCAAATTTGGTTAGTTCCTGAACGGCAATTCCCCTATCTTTCGCTTCTAATTCCAATACCTTATCGTTTGCAAATTGGGAAAAGAGCCTATAGATTTTATCGTTATTCTCTGCGGCGTATTTGCGATAAAGAGCCGCATTCGAATCCTTAACATCGCTTAACGTATAGTAACGATGTCCGATTTTTACATACTGTTCGGGGGCAAAAAATTTGTAAATCGGATAGGCGGTAAGTAAGACGTAGAATCCGAAGGATCCCGCTATTAAGATGGTTTTATTTACTTTAGAAAAAAGGTCGCTAAACCGGGGAGAACTCTCTTCCGACATAATCTCCTGTCCCGGGAAAAAAATTCCCTTACTACCAATTTAGAAACCCGGTCACCTCTGGCAAACGTTAAATTCCAGCGGTATTTGAAGGCGAATCGGCGAATTTGAAGAAAATTGAAATATGTTCGAAATTTAAAATTGTAAGCATTTATAGGACTCTCGGACGAATTAAAGTTCAAAAAAATATTAAGCATCCGATTCCCTTACCGATAGAATTATATAGAGAGGACCGAAACGGAAAAGATTCTTCCTACCAACGGGAGCCGTTACCGGATCCCGCAAATGAAAGCGGAATTTATCCGATTAATTCGGTATCGGAACCTGAAAACGGAGGTTTAGGTTTATGAATGTCAACGGAATACAGACTAGCGGAGCTTATTCTCCGCAATGGTCACCGCCTGTAAAAGAAGTCGGGAAAGAAGAAACTATTCCTACTGACCTGATTCGACTCGGATTTCAGAAAACCGAAGATATCGGTCGGAAGGAGCCGAAACCGGAAGAATTAGTCATGAAACCTTCTCCGGTAACCGCCGAAGAAAGAATGAGTCAAGTCATTAGCCCGGAACAAATGAAAGATTTATTATCTATGATCGTGCATTCGCGCTTTAGCGCAAATACAAGTGGAACCAGTCTCGGACAAAGGTTTGATCAAAAAGGATAATTTTTGCTTTTCTTGCCGGCTCTATTCTATTCACCGAAGTTAGATACTTTTTTAATTATACTCGCAATCGTTTCCTTTGCGGGGATGGGTTTCTTTTTTTATTGGGAAGTCCTCCGTCCCTACTCCGCCAAGATGCGTCCCGCAGAAATGGACCCGCCCGAAGAGGGAGACGTTCATGAAGTGGTTGTCCCGGAAAGTACTAGGTATTTCCGATTCTCCGTCGGTCAGATAAGCGGAGATTTACTAACCCTATGTCGCTCCATTCAGGACGACCATCTAGTCTTTATTTTGAAAAAAGGAAAAGACAGCGAGGATTACGATATCCAAATTCAAAGATACGGCCCGGCTCTTGTGAGACCGCCTAGAATGCAATTCTTCACAAAAATGGAATCCGTAGAAAAATTGGAGAGTCATGAGATCATCGGACAGACGGCTGTGTTCCGCATATCCGATAAAATCACTCGAGAAAGGATGACTCAATATTTTGAAATCGGATTAACGACCGCTTTTTTTATCAACAAACTTGGAAAAGAGCGCATGAAGTTTTTGTTTACCGTTCAAAAAATCCATCCTGGTCTTTCTCTTCGATCTAGAGATAAGAAAGGACTTTATTCTTTCGGCAAGGAAAAGGCAGAAGAAGAGTAAATGATGGATTAAAGCTTCCTGGCGCGAGACCGCATCCCATCCGAATCGATGCCGATCTGAAGCATTCGACAGGAAATTCCGGTTTCATTTGAAAATTGTTCGGTTAATGCTTCCAATTTTCCGGATATCCTCTTCGAATGCTTTCGTTGACAGTAAAGCAAAACCGACGGTCCGCTTCCGGATAAAGAAACCCCTAAAACTTCTTTTTCGACTTTTTCCACCAACGGTAAAATAGGAAATTCCGTATTCATTCTATAAGGAGTATGGATTCGGTCCTCAAGAGCCTTTTGCAAAAGTCCAGGCTTACCCGATTCCAAAAATTCCCACCAAGTGCCAAAGCGACTCATATTGAAAATCACGTCTTCTACCGGATATTTTTCGGGAAGGCATTTTCGAGAATGGTTTGTAGCAATTTCGATTTCGGGTATTAAGAAAAAGCAATGAATGCCTTTCGGAAATTTTTTCTTAAAATAATAGAGCCTCTCTTCCGCAAAGTAAGAAAAAACGAATCCGCCAAGATATGCCGGCGTCGTATTATCCGGATGACCTTCCAATAATGCGAGATTATATAAAAAATCGGATTCGCTCGGCGTTTTAGTTTCCTTGAAATAGATTTCTTGGGCAAAACGGGCCGCCGCAAAACCTGCAACCACTGCGCTAGCGCTGGAACCCAAACCTCCTTTCATCGGAAGATCCAACTCCATCTTTACCGAATAAGGCAAAGGCGAGCTTTTCGGAATGAAAAGGGAAAAGTAATTTTTATACGCGGCTAATACTAAGTCCTCATCCTCTGAGAAAGGAGGAACATTATAACCTTTGACGCTGCTTTTGAAAGATTCAGAATTTCCAAATTCAAAGGAAAACCGATTATAGATTTTAAAGGCAAGACCGAAAAGGTCGAAACCGGAACCAAGATTTGCGGATGTGCCCGGAACCTGAACTTGGAACTTATATTTCAGACTCATATCGACCTGGTAATCGCCATTGTTTGTTCTCCTGCCCGATCGTCATTTGCTTTTCTTCTTTTCAATCTTGGCTGGAAAGAAACGATGAGTTCGTATGCATTTTGATTGGCTAGATGCCCTCGTCGTACTTTTATATTTCGCGCTTGTCCTATATTCCGGCTGGACTACAGGAAAAAAGAATCCTGATGCGCATGAATTTTTTTTAGCGGGCAGAACTCTTTCTTGGATTCCGCTTTCACTTTCCATTGTAGCGACGGAAACCTCTGCTCTTACATTTTTAGCGGTTCCAGGAATCGCATTTGCCGGTAATTTCACATTTCTGCAAGTCGTGCTTGGCTATATTCTGGGACGAACTTTTGTCGCTTCGTTTCTTCTTCCGCTTACATATCACGGCGGGTTTATGTCTGTCTATGAATGGGTAGGAAAAAGATTCGGAAGAAACTCTCAGAGAACGATGTCGGCCCTTTTTTCGATCACGAGAATTTTAGGCGACGGAGTCCGCTTGTATGCCTCGACGCTACCGATAGCGCTTTTACTGGAACTGGTATTGGCGCGAGTATTCCCGAATGTGATTTCATCCTATTGGATAGGAACAATTTCATTAGTGATCATTACCGTTGTGACCTTGGCTTACACGATGCAAGGAGGATTTCGCTCCGTAGTCTGGGTGGATACCTTACAATATTTCGTTTATATTTTCGGCGGGCTATTTGCTTTCGGACTCCTATTCTCCGAAACCCCCGACATGAAAGGTTCGCTTTTGCAAGCCTGGGAAGCCGGGAAATTTAGATTCATCGAATGGCAAAAACCGACCGCCACATATTTCCTACCGTGGGCCGTCGTAGGCGGAGCCTTATTGAGTTTAGGAACACACGGAGCCGACCAAATGTTTATCCAACGTGCTTTAGCCGCAAAAAACTTAAATGCAGCAAAGAAGGCGATGATCGTTTCAGGAATCGCCGTTTTTATTCAGATGCTGCTATTCCTTGGAATCGGAACTCTACTTTACTTCCATTATTCCGGCAAACCGATTCACCAAGATAAAGTATTTTCCGAATTCTTAATTGAGGAAGTTCCATCCCCGCTCATCGGATTACTTTTATCAGGAATTTTAGCCTCGACGATGTCCACGTTATCAAGTTCGATCAATTCCCTATCCCTGACTGCTAAAGTCGATTTCGGATGGAATTTCCTAAGTCAGAAAAGCGGCAGCGTATTATTCGGAATTCTCCTATTTCTCAGTTCTTTCTTTTTCTTCTCCCTACCAGAAGAGAAAACCAAAGGGTTATTGGAATTAGGTTTGAAAATTTCCTCGTTTACGGTCGGCTCAATGGTAGCCGTATTTTTAGTGGAAGTAATCCCCTTCTTTCGAAAGAGAATTGTTACGAGCGATTTAGGTTTAAGCCTGTCCCTATTAGGGGCGATTCTTACTACGGGAACTCTCGGAACCGTTTATAATCTAGGATTTACTGTCCTCGTACCGATTGGAATGTTCCTATTTTGGACGCTGGCAGGAACGGCTAGCTTCATTTTACCGGGAAAAATTCGCTAGAATGAAAAATCCCCATGATGATCTCTTTGAATTCCTTCGCCTTTGTAAAATGAATATAGTGATCACCGCCGGCTATGCTGTAAAATTTCGCATTGGGAAAATATCTCGTAGCTAATCCGCGATCCTCATCGCGAAAATAACCGGAAATCGCTCCCAAAATAAAGAAGGTAGGCTTGGAAAATCCGGAACTTCCCGTATGAAATTGCGATTCGAATATCCTCCGGGATTTTCCAATCGCCTCTACGTTTAACTTCCAGCGATAACCGCCCTCTTCTCTCCTTTCTAAATTCATAAGTAGAAAATTTCGGATGAAGGAATCAGGAACGTAAACCGCCATTTTCGAATCTATCTCTTGCCTGGATTTGGAGTCGGAAACGTCGATCATCAATGCTGAGAGTTCGGCGTCGTATGCGAATTCGTAGTCTCTAGGCGCCACGTCCTCAACCAA
Organism: Leptospira fainei serovar Hurstbridge str. BUT 6; assembly: GCF_000306235.2. Lineage (NCBI taxonomy): Bacteria > Pseudomonadati > Spirochaetota > Leptospiria > Leptospirales > Leptospiraceae > Leptospira > Leptospira fainei. The sequence goes on along the minus strand of NZ_AKWZ02000003.1, from coordinate 360,329 downwards.
CAATCGGGAAACTTTATCCGGAAACTTCAGGGAAACGGCCATCGCGGTCAGCCCGCCCATGGAATGACCCAACAAGATCGCGGAGGAAATTTTACGATCCGCGAGAAATTCGTCCACGTCGTCCGCCATTGCCGCCAGCGTATGTTCCGAGGAATGGGGCGAATCTCCGTGATTTCTCAGATCAAGAGAATAAACGTCCGAAAATTCGGTTAGATACTCAGCGACAGTAACCCAATTCTTGGACGAACCGAATAAGCCGTGAAGAATTAGGATTGGATCGATGGATGCGAACGTTGAGTCCTTTTTTTTAGGATAGAACTTAAACGCCAGTTTCACTTCGAGCCGCATTCCTCATAAATGATTTTCAACTTTGAATGGAATTTTCTTCCGTAACGATAAGGGAGTTCTTGAATTTTGGTTTTAAAGGAGCTGAGAACTTCTCCTTTAGGTAGTTTCGTATCACATAATAACGTTTCCCGATCCTTCACAAACTGCTGTAATCGTTTATCGATTTGAGTGGAAAAAATCCGCGCGTAATTACCGTTAGGATTCAATGAAAGATATTTTAATCTGCGGGAGCCTTCATCGTTTAAAACGCAAATAGGATCCTTGCCGCATTTAACTTCAGGCGTGTATTTGACTCCGAGATATGCGGCAAAATCTCCCGGTTTTGTATTCGGGTACGACTCCGCTATCCGCCAGAAAGCTTGAGGACGAACACGGACTTTGGATCCATCTTTAGTATTCGTCAAAGCATCTCCCCAAATTCCGTCTCTCGATTGCACCCCGACGTCCGATGGAAAGTTACGTAACAATTCCTCCAGTTTCGAACCGACTTTTCCCCGTATTTCCGGCGACTGAAGCTGCTCCAAATATCTCTCCAGCACGACCAATCTCTTGATTTTCAAGAAAAGGTATTCGTCGCCCTTGAAAACCGGTCCGTCCTCGATACGAGTCAGGTAGGAAAATACGGATTCAAGTTCCGAAAACGAAGAATCTTGGTACAAAAGTCGGTCGATCGCCTTGGTGATCACGGTATAACTTCCGTGATCACCGATTTTAAAAACGGCTTTGGATTCTATCCAACCTTTCAAACCGTCCTTGTCGGTTAATAATTGAAACTTGGATTTTGACTCTCGCAGATTTTCGGAAGTTAGAATCTCTCCGAAGGATAATTTACGGAGTACTTCCGATTTTCGCTCCGGAAATAAGTACAGGGATGTTCCGACTTCCAGTACGATAAATTCTCCTCTCGCCTCCCCGAAAACCGGAGAGGAAAGAAGCCCGGCAAGGACTGAAACAATTCCGAAGAATCGTCGCATGCTAATTATTGGGATAAGTCCCTCACCATTTCAGCGATGCGGGAGATTCCTTTTTTAATATCTTCTTCGCTCATTGCGTAAGAAAGTCTTAATGCATTGTCGTCTCCGAACGCGATACCCGGTACGGCTGCGACCTTGTATTTTTCCAAAAGCGATCCGCAAAAAACCTTACTTTTACTTTTTTCTTCCGAGGATGAAAGAAGCTTTTTGAATCCTTGAGTTTCGTAAACTTTCGTTAGATAAGGAAATACGTAAAATGCTCCTTGTGGAACATTCACTTCTACCCCGGGAATCGCGCGCAGGAGAGCGATAATTAAGTCCCTACGTTTTTGAAACGCTTTTGACATTTCATCTACGCAAGTTTGATCTCCTATCAGCGCCGCTTCGGCGGCAGCTTGAGATATGGAAGACGGATTTGAAGTGGATTGACTCTGAATCGTATCCATATTCTTGATGATTTCTACGGGCCCAGCTCCGTACCCGATCCTCCAACCTGTCATAGAATACGCTTTTGAAACTCCGTTCGCTACGAAGGTTAACTCTTTCAATTCAGGAGACAACATTGCGATGTTCGCAAATTCAAACCCGTCGAACACGATTCTTTCATAGATATCATCGCTAAGCACGAGAAGTTTGTGTTTAAGAATCACTTCTCCTAAGGCTTCCAACTCTTTTCTGGAGTAAGCGGATCCGGTCGGATTGGACGGAGAATTTAAAATAACGACCTTAGTTTTAGGAGTAATCGCCTGTTCTAACTGGGCCGGGCTAATTCTAAACTCTTGTTCCTTACTCGTGGAAACGATGACAGGATTTCCTTCCGCCAGACGAACGATATCGGCGTAGCTTACCCAATAAGGAGCGGGAATAATAACCTCGTCGCCGCGGTTTAAGGTAGCTAAAAAGAAATTATAGATTACCTGCTTTCCGCCCGTTCCGACGATAATCTGATTTCTATTATAATCTAATCCGTTATCCCGCTTGAATTTCGCGATAATCGCATCTTTGAGTTCGACAGTACCGGAAACCGCAGTATACCGGGTCATTCCTTTATCGATCGCTTTCTTTGCGGCTTCGCGTATATGGGCCGGGGTTTCGAAGTCGGGTTCCCCGGCTCCGAAACTGACGATATCTTCCCCTTTCTTTTTCAATTCCGCCGCTTTAGCGGAAATAGCTAACGTCGGAGAAGGCTCGATTAGATCTAGCCTTCGCGCATTCCAGTCCATTTCTTCCTCTCTTTTTATACCAAGCAGCATGTTTAGTCGGAACCCCTATTGCCTATTTCAAGCTCCGACCGTTTCTTCCTGCTGAGCTTCGCGGAATTGGTCGAGCGTATAAATTTCGTATTCATATCCTTGTTCTGTAAGAAAGAGCTGTCGATTCTGGCCGAATCTCTCCTCGTTTGTATCTCTTGAAATGAGAGAATAGAAAACAGCCGTATTGTCCTCGCCTTTCGGTCGTAAAATCCGACCTAAACGCTGCGCCTCTTCCTGGCGAGATCCGAACGTTCCCGAAACCTGAATTGCGATATTTGCATCCGGCAAGTCGATGGAAAAGTTCGCAACCTTACTTACGACCAGGGATTTGATTCTTCCCGCACGGAATGCATCATACAATTCTTGGCGTTCTCCTAGAGGAGTTTTACCGGTAATCAGCGGAATCTTAAATGCTTTCGAAATTTCCTCTAGCTGGTTGATATATTGCCCGATCACCAACAAATGAGATTCGGAATGCTTTTTCATAATCAAAGCAATCGCTTTCATTTTTTCCGGATTCTCCGAGGCTAGCCTGAATTTTTCCCGGTCGTCCGCAATGGAATAGCGCATTCTTAGATCGTCGTCCATTGAAACGCGTATTTCGCGGCATTTTGCTTCCGCGATCCAGGATTTGCTTTCCAATTCTTTCCAAGGAACGTCGTATTTCTTCGGACCGATGAGGCTGAATACGTCCTCTTCCAGCCCGTCTTCCCGGACAAGAGTAGCCGTCAATCCGAGTCTACGTTTTGCCTGCAATTCCGAGGTCATACGAAAAACGGGAGCCGGAAGTAGATGCACCTCGTCATAAACGATCAAGCCCCAATTATTTGCGCTGAACAAATGAAAATGGGTAAAGTCCCCGCCCTTCTTCTTTCTATGAGTTAAGATATTATAAGTCGCGATCGTAATCGGTTTAATTTCCTTCACTTCTCCGGAATACTCGCCGATATCGGATTCCGGAATATCGGTTTTATCCAAAATCTCGTTCTTCCATTGGCGAATGGAAAGCGTGTTGGTTACTAAAATCAAAGTTTCCGCCCCGACGATTTGCATGACTCCGATTCCGACGATCGTCTTACCGGCACCGCACGGTAGCACGACGACTCCGGAACCGCCTTCATTACCGCCCCCGGCATGGAAAACCTCTACGGATGCTCGCTGATAGTCGCGCATTCCGAATTTTCTTCCCGACTTAGTAGTCGGTTTTAGGTTGAAGCCGTACTTGTTTCCTTCATCGTAACCGGCCAAATCTTCCACGGGAAAACCGATCTTGATCAACGCCTGCTTGATATGGCCCCTAAACTCTTTCTTAATATAGATTTTGTCGGCGATCGTGCTCTCTATATAGGGTTGCACGGCTCTATGATTGGAGATTTCCTGCAGAAATCCTTTTTCATTCGATATGATACAAAGATCCCCGTTCTCTTCTTTGACTAGTTTGACTTTTCCATATCTACCGATCTGTTCTCGAATTTCATTGATTACGTTTTTCGGAACCGAATATCTAGAATATTGCTCTAGACATTGAACGATCTCATCCGCAGTCATTTTAATCGAAGCGGCATTCCAGAGAGAAAGCGGTGAGATCCGATATGTGTGCAGATACTCGGGGCTTTTTTCGAGTTCCGCAAATTTGGAAACGACCGTTTGACAGACTTCGAATTCGGGATTATCGACCTCGAGCAGCATTGTCTTGTCGCTTTGAACTATTAATGGTTTACTCATTTGGATGCGGAATCTCCCTGTAACTTAGACTGAAAATGACCCCTTCCTTGTCAAGAAGAAAGCCTATATATGCAAGAATCACGTAGCTTTGACTATAATTCGAAACTCTCCCGACAATTCCGAATAACCTTTCAGTTCGATTAATCCTTGACCGGAGAGCAAGGCATTGCCGGGACCGCTACATGGTTCGATTGCAATGGATTTTCGATCCTCCGGAGTGTAAATTTGGTAATAATTTAGCGGAATCTCTCCTTCCTCTCCAGGAGGACTCAGAATCGTGATCGAGTATTTTTCCCTCCGATTTTCTAATATAATTCTGGGATCTTTTCCGTAAAAAAGATGATCTAACACGACGATCTTACCGTCGGTAATGGACTCGATCGGGTTGGAAACTATCGGACTGTACGGAAGTAGATGTTCGTCCAATTCCAAATTCTTATCTAGATGCAGATCAATTTTCCAGTCATCCAGATCTCCATCCAAACGGAAATACGGATGGTATCCGTATGCGAAACGAAACGAACTCTCTTTAAGATTATGAAATTTAGTTCGAACGGTTAGCAATGTTCCGAAATTAACTTCTTGCAATGTATATTCTTCCCGAATTGCAATAGCAGCGGCAACACTCTCATCCCAACTTTCCGGTGTAAGAATACGAAATTCTGCGCCCATTCCGTTCGGATGAACCTTCAAAGCTTTCCTAGCTAGTGAATGAACGAAACCGTGAATTAAATATCCGCTCTGATCCTTTACGATTCCGGAAAGTTCCGTCTTCTTCCCGCCTAGTATTAATTCGGACGACGCATGACGGTTTACCCAGGGAAACATCAAAAAACTTCCGGCCCCGAACGGGGCAAGTTCCGTTTTCCAAGGTGCAAGAATTTCTATCTGCTTAGAAGTCTTTGGATGGACCCAATCCCAGGATAGCCAGTGGGTGCCATCCGTGACAAACTTGGAACTCTCTGTTCGAAATTCGAGCATCGCGGAAGGAGGTTGGGAAAAACTCGCAATTGGGAAACAAAAAAACGGATTTACTACTAATTTTTGCGAAGTTCCGAGGTTTGGAAAGGAATTGATGATACCGTCTTGTCTTTCAGAATGGGCTTCTTGAGGATCGCGATGACCACCTTTAGAGTCTTTTTTAAAATTTCTTTGATTCTTAGTACCGTCTTTTTCTTTACATGCATCTCCCTGCCGAATCCGCGACAATTGATCCCGGTTGAAAAAACCGTCTCGGGTCGAGATAAGGATAAGATTCTCGTTATACCGATCGAAGGGATCATTTCCGACGATTCAAGAGAAGGCTCATTCCTTTCCGGCGAAAAGGATTCGGTCTTAGCAGCCGTTAAACTACAGCTATCCTATGCGATGGAGGATAGTAACGTAAGGGCGGTGATTTTAAAAATCAATTCCCCAGGTGGAACGGTCACAGCAAGCGATATTATCTATCGGGAAGTTTTGGAATTTAAGAAAAAGAAGCGAATTCCGGTTCTAGCGCTCTTTATGGACACCGCTGCGTCCGGAGCCTATTATATATCCATGTCTAGCGATTATTTAATGGCACATCCAACCACTGTGACAGGTTCGATCGGAGTCATTATGCAAGGAATCAACGTGAAGGAAGGCCTTGATAAATTAGGAGTCAAGGATCAGTCGATTCGCTCCGGTGAGAATAAAGCCGTCGGCTCTCCGCTGGAAGAATTGACTGCTGAGCAAAGAAAACTTTTGCAAGGCGTTGTGGACAATCTTTTCGACCGCTTCTTCGATGTCGTTAAACTTGGAAGGCCAAAGGTGAAAGAATCCGATTTGAAGAAATTGGCAGATGGAAGAATATTCACAGCCTCTCAAGCCATTCGACACGGCTTAATCGATAGTATCGGCTACTTTGAAGATGCGATAAGCACTGCCACCCGCCTTCCCGGTTATGTAATGAGCCCGGGAAACTCAAATCCTCGGGTCGTATTTTATTCCTACTCGAAGGAAAAGCCTGAGACAGTTTATCATATCCAAGGAGTTTCTCCGGAGAACCCGACATTACTGGAAAGAGTGGGTTTCGGAGCAAGTAAAGTCCGCTTTTTATATCTGTTTGCTCCTTGAGGGGAATTTTAATAATCTCGGTCAGCCTAAAGCATGTTATTTAATTCACTCCCCTATCTTGCACTTTTTTCGATTACATTTTTATTGTATTGGTCCTTTCCGCAGAAATGGAGAAAGTATCTTCTACTAGTATCCTCCTTACTCTTTTATTTCTATTCCGGCCTCGCGTTCTCGATTCATTTCTTAACCGTCATTGGAGTGAATTTTTTCTTTTCACTGAAGCTCTGGGAGAAGAAATCTGCGGGTTTGCCGACGTCGCGCCTGCTTACCTGGATTATCGTTTTAAACTTTTTGAATCTTGCATTCTTTAAGTATTTCTACTTTGTTTTGGATACGTTGGATTTAGTCGGAGGAAGTCATTCCTTTTCCGATTTTGGGAAAGGAATCAATATCCCTCTTCCGTTAGCGATCAGCTTTTACACTTTCCAATTGATCGCGTTACAGGTGGATATACATCGGGATCATGTTCCCGAGCGTATAAGCTCGCTCGATTATTTTCTATTTATTTTATTCTTTCCCCAGTTGATCGCAGGTCCGATTATGAGGACCACTGATTTTCTTCCTAAACTGGATAAGCCTTGGGTCGACTTCGATCGAATTAAATGGGGCGTCTTTTTAATTCTATCCGGTTTATTCAAGAAGGTGGTAATAGCCGACAATATTTCCGGTATCGTTAATCCGATTTACTCTCACCCTGCGGAATATAATGCTAGTTCACTCTATCTAGTCCTATTCGGATTCGCGAGCCAAGTCTATTGCGATTTCAGCGGATATACCGATATCGCTCGAGGCTCCGCTTTTCTACTGGGTTATGATATTCCCGAGAATTTCCGGGGTCCCTTTCTCTCTCCATCCTTTCGGGAGTTTTGGGGGCGCTGGCATGTTACCTTATCAACATGGTTAAAAGATTATTTATATATTCCTTTAGGTGGAAGTCGCGGCGGACGCTGGCGAACCCAGTTGAATTCACTCTTGACAATGACGTTAGGTGGGCTTTGGCACGGGGCTAATTTCGGATACTTATTTTGGGGCGCTTATTTAGGGCTTCTCCTGGGAGCGGAAAGACTTATTTCTCCCGAGAACCCGAAGGCAGTAGTCGAGCCGAGAGGATTTCATCGTTTCTGGCGCGTTGCTCTTACGATTCATCTTTTCTCCCTTTCAGGAATATTCTTTCGGTCGGCGGCCATGGGGAAGGATTCCCTTCGATTGACAGGGGAATACTTCGTGGGCTTCGGAAATCTACTCTCCGGAAAGCGGATTGCGCGCTGGGAAGAGTTATTACTCTTCATTTCACTTGCTTTTTTCTGGAATGCGGTACAATATTATCCTGCAATCAGAGATAAGATTCGTTCCCAGTTCACCTGGCTTTTGCCTATTTTTTCCTTCGTAATTCTTCTTTTGATGGGTATCTTCGGCGACGGGGGTGGAGACTTTATCTACTTCCAATTTTAATTATATTCGGTTTGCTCTTATAGAGAGCTTTTTCGAGTATGTACACCGATTACCGTAGCGGTTTGAAAAGGTATCGACCGTCTTAACGTATTCGCGGTAAAAAAGAGTCAGTACGATGAAAATCATTCGATTTCTATCTAGTATATCCGTTTTTATCCTGCTTGGCGCTTGTTTCCCCCCGGCCTGGATCCGCGAATTACCTCCCGATCGACAAACCGCAAAAGACGCAGTACTTTCGGGAACGTATTCAAAGAAACTCCCGGGACTCTCTCCACTGACGTCCTTAACCTATATAGAGAAACATTCGGAATCCATCGAATTTTCGGAGAAGGATAAAACATTTCGAAAAACGTATATAAGAGAAGTTGAGGAAGGAAATAAATTTCGTCGTATCCGGATAGATGGAAAAGGAACGTTCGAAACTAGAGGTAACTGGGTGCTTCTGACGACTTCGAGTATCGAAACTGAGGAAAATACCTGGGAAGGCGGAAAATCTTTGCGATCGTCGGGCGCTTCCAACGTATCATCCAGTTATAAGCTGCTCTACCATTACGACCGGGAAAGTGAAACAATCATTCCGATGGTTTACGAAACCGGTTACAAAGAAAAACCGTTCGGGGTTGTGGAAGGGATCCGAACTCCCTATGCTGAAGATGAGGCATTCCGAATATCTCGAAGAAATTATTCTAAAAAAGAATACCAAAATCACGCGTATTTTAAAAATAAATGAGAGCAGCATACACGATCAAACAGTATTTTAGGGGGGCATGGAGAATCATTCTCGTACTAAATATTTCGCTCATAGTCTGTTTTATTGTCGGCTTTTCATATTATAACTCCCTCGTTCGTATTCCGGTATTGATTTTAGCCGGAGCTGCATTCACTCTGTTTCTTAATTACGTTGCTTTCGCGTTATACTTAACGGAAAGAATTCTTCCGGAAGAACAGGAATATGGCAAAATCATTAAGCGCTTTCGTCGAGGCGATAGCCGCATGCAAAATTACGTTTTTCCTCTGGATTTCAAAGACGAAAACTATGAAGTTTTCGGGCGTTGCCTTACCTATAATCCCATCGGAGGCGATTTCTACAATTTTGTGAAGGATAAATCCGGAAACTATTGGTTCGGAATCGGCGACACCTCCGGGCACGGTTATGTAGCTGGCTTATTTAGTATGATGGTAATGAATCAGATGTCTCACCTAGTTCATACTTGCACTAAGCCGGAAGAAGTGATTCACGAAATCAATCTGCACCTGGAAGAAAGAACGAAAACGTTTCCGACGATTCACCGAAGTCTTTATGCGACGTTTCTTCTTATGAAAGCCGATTCCGACGGTAATTTTCTACAATCGGGAATACATCCTAGTTCCGTGCTCTTCCGAAAAGGAGATCATTCCACCGAAATCCTAGACACAGACGGATTCTTTCTCTCCACCGTAATGAATCCTCCGCTCAATAAAGAAAAGCCGGCGAGAAGTTTCCGAATGGAGTCGGGAGACGTGCTATTCAGTTTTACGGACGGCCTTTTTGAACAGAAAAGTCGGATGAAAAACAGTTTTTACGGAGAAAATTTATATAAGTTCTTGGAGACGGCCCCGAAAGAGAATATTAGAAGACTGATCGATAGCCTATTCGAAGAAATCGCGCTCTATGGCGGCGGTCGTATTCAGGACGACATGAGTATTATAGCCATCCGAAAACTTTAGAACCGTATTTTAGAATATATTTCTCAGTTGAAATACTGGGGAATTCTCGCACAATATCCTTGTGAGTCATATCGAATGGACAGCAAGGTTAGTCACAATCCTAGCCTGGAATGAACGGGATGTTCGCAAAATACTCAGAACGGTCGCCGACACCTCCCTTGTAACCGGTTTAACCGAACAAGAAATCGTAGATTTCATCCAATACGGTTTCGACGACGAAATTTCCGAGCTTAAGGAAACCTACGATTGGACTCGATTTAAAGGCCAGCTCGTGGGTAAACTTTCTAAAAGAAACCTCGAACCGCCGGGTCTATCCGTCTTGCATCCGGATTTAATAGAAGAAGAATATTAATCGTATCGATAACTCGATTTTGAAAGTTTAAGAATAAAAAGAACGAATAACATTCACGAACTATCCTAAGCCGCTCTTTCTTTGTCTAAATTCTAATTATGATTCACGTTGAGGGAATAAATTATCATTTTTTTCTTTGCAACCAAGATTCGGTAGCCAGAGTTAAAACAACGATTTCTCCTTTCTATGACTTTCCCGTAACTGAGATCGAAGAGTTACCGTACCTTTATTCTCAACCCGCCATAATTCCTTCCTTTTTATACGAAATCGACTATGGAAGACGAACCTATCAGAGTCGACCAATGAGTAGCCCGCCCTATCTTTCTTATCAAAACGGAAGGCTTTGGAAAGAGGATGGGAAATTCCCTCAAGGAGCGAGAGAGCTCAGTAACGGAAGTCTATTTTTGATAGATTCGAATCCTTACAAAACCAAAGGGAATCCCCCGATCACTATCTTAAGAGCTCCGGGTGAAGCGACTCAAATAGGTCCGGCACGACACGGCAAATTTCAACTATTTAGACAGAACCGAACGAGAATGAATGCCACTCGCTACCTTTCACTCCGAGATATAGTGAATCCGGAATTGGATGAAAATGAGGTTTCTCGAAAAATCGAAACCTTGTATTTCGACCCGAAAAGTAAAAACTTCCTATTTCGCTTGGTGAAAATTCTATACGCGGGAACACCTGCAGAAGAGCAAACGATCATTTCCAACCTATTCGCTTACGAGCCAGAATTCGCCGCCTTTTTACGGGATCGAATTTTTTCGATAGAAATTCTCCCTCTAATCCACGGCCCTTTCTTAAACTCGATTCTCAATTCGATCGATGAGCGGATCTTGAAATTCTCAATCCCTAATCTTTCTCAACCGGTGCGGAATATGGTCGAAAGAAACGTTTCTAAAAATCGATGGAAACAAATTTTGGACGGTCCGTCTAAGCAGCCGAATTTAGGCGAATCTTTCGAAGAGTTAGTGGAAAAGGAAATTTTCAGAAGGTTTTCGAGAAAAATATATTACGAAGACGGAATCTTTCATGTCTATTGGGAACAAGGGAAAGAGGACCAAATAGAACTCGGCTCTCGTCAGGAAACGCAATTCTCGAGTATTCCCGCCGATAAATATAATTTTAACCGGGAAGGCGAAGGGTTGGAGTTATATTCGGTCACCGGAGATAAGATTCTATTTCGAACCGATAAAAGCCTGGAAATTCTTCGCTTCGATATACTCATCTCAAAGCGCGAAAAAGATTCTTACGAAATGTTCCGGATCCCGGAAGGAGGAATTGTGGACATTCCAAGATATGATCAAACAAAACTCGTCGTCGGAGCCGGAATCTCAAGCGATCGAAAACCGTTCGAGTTTTCACTTCTATCCTATAACTATTAATGATAAAAGAAAGAGGCATACGACTTTCGCTAAAACGAATTCATCTTAATTCAAAGAGCCTGAATTCGGTCATTGCCTATAATACGGAATGAAATTTTCGAGATTCTTTCGCTATTCCCTCTCGCCTAATTCCCCGTTAAGATTCGTTTCACGGATTCTTTCCAGACACGAATTTCTTTTTCTCTCTGTGCATTTCCCATTTTCGGAGTAAATTCCTTACTGGTTTTCTGCTTCTTTTTTAAGTCCGCAACGGAAGTATAAAATCCTCTTTCTAATCCTGCCAGATAAGCCGCACCCAAAACTGTCGTATCCAAATTCGACGGACGGACGATTTTCTTTCCTAAAATATCGGACTGGTATTGCATTAGCCAATTATTAGCGGTCGCTCCGCCGTCAACTTTGAGAACCTTCAGCTTCGAACCCGTATCATTTTCCATCGCTTCCACTAGTTCATAAGACTGCAAAGCGATAGACTTCAATGCGGCCCGGGTTATCTGTTCCTGAGTCGTATCGCGAGTAAGACCCAAAATAGCTCCCCTAGCATTCATATCCCAATACGGAGCTCCAAGACCGGAAAACGCGGGAACAAAAACCACTTCGTCTTCTTTTGTAACAGATGCGGCCAGTTTCTCGGAAATCTTAGATTCTTTAAAAAACCTAAGATTATCTCTTAGATATTGTATGACGGCTCCTCCGATAAAGATGGATCCCTCCAAACAATAAACTGTTTTGCCTTCCGGACCACAGGCTAAAGTCGTAATCAGGTTGTTCTTCGAAATTTGTAATTTATTACCCGTATTGAAAAGTAGAAAGCACCCCGTGCCGTATGTGTTTTTTGCCTCTCCCGGTTCCGTACATAATTGTCCGAAAAGCGCTCCTTGTTGATCTCCAACGAGTGAGGAAATCGGGATTCCATCGGGTAAGCCCTTAACACCTTCGGTTCTACCGAATAAATTACTGGAATTATGCGTTTCAGGAAGAATGGACTCGGGAATATCTAAGATTTTCAGAAGCTCTTTATCCCATTCCTTCTTTTCGATATTGAAGATTAGCGTGCGGCTCGCATTCGTATGGTCGGTCTTATGGGATTTTCCGTTAGTCAATCGATACAGCAGATAAGTGTCGATGGTTCCGAAAAGCAGCTTCCCTTTTTCCGCTTTAGCCCTTGCACCCTTCACATTATCCAAGATCCAACGTATTTTGGTTCCGCTAAAATACGCATCCACAACGAGTCCTGTTTTCTTTCGGAAGGTAGGTTCTAAGCCTTCCTTTTTTAATTTCGTACAAAAATCCGCAGTCCTGCGACATTGCCAAACGATTGCATTGTATATGGGAGCGCCCGAATCTTTTTCAAACAAAACCGTAGTTTCGCGTTGATTCGTAATTCCGATCGCAATCGCATCTTCCGGTCGAAGTTTTCCGTTACGAATCGCTTTAACGACAAGTTTTTCCGTCTTCTCCCAAATCTCTTCCGGGTCATGCTCCACCCAACCCGGTTTCGGAAAATATTGTTTAAACTCGGAGTAAGCGCTGGAAATAACGGTACCGGATCGATTAAAACAAAACGTACGAATTCCGGTGGTACCTGCATCGATACCTATGATATACTCACTCATTAGATCCTCCGCTATATGCAAAAAACAAGATAAATGTCTTAGACTTGAATCTCTAAGCCTTCTCTTGCCATAATGATTTCCAACTGGTTGTCGGGATCGAACATTTCCTTATATTTAATGGCACGCAGATAAACGGCGTCCAATTTTTCATCATCGTAAGAAGGGTCGTGATGGAACATGACCAATTTTTTAACGTTGGCACGGAGAGCGATATCCGTCGCCATCGAAGCAGTACTATGACCCCAATCGATTTTCTGTAATGATTCTTCGAACGTGTATTGAGTATCGAAAATAAGAACGTCCGCACCGCGGAAGTAATTCAGATAATCGTCGATGTTCTCCATCTCATCCAAATTAAACTCCGCATCGGAAGCGAAAATAAGCGATTTGCCGTCTTCTTCAAATCGATATGAATAGCTTCCGCCAGGGTGACGCACGGCTTTCGAAATGGCAGTGACGGAATCGGTCGCTCGGAAAGCTCTCCCTTCCGGCACATGTCGATAAGTTTTTTCAGCCTGAAAGCCATCGAAGGGGACCGGGAAATGGGTAAATGCGTGCTGGTACCTGAGTCTTTCTTCCAGATTTTCTACGGAACTTACGAACTCGAACTTATTGCCGGGCGTATAGAGAGGTACGAAGAATGGAATCCCCTGAATATGATCCCAATGAGTATGGGTAAAAATCCATACTGCGGAACCCTTACCTTGTAAATATCCTTCCTGAAGAATGGAATTTCCTAATTCGCGAAGTCCGGTGCCGCCGTCGATAATGATAAGGCGATCCTCTTTATCACGAATTTCGATGCAGGTAGTATTACCGCCGTAAGTGCTCCAATTGGACAACGCCAAGGAATCTAAAAAATCCTCGATCGCCTCCGGACTTTGAAGATCCGACGGTGAAGCAAGACTTAGAATTTTCAGAATCTTCGCCCGGATTAAATCGCCTTTAACCGGGGAAGAGATGGAGCCCCGAACTCCCCAAAATTTAATTCGCATCTCAATTCAATTTATCGGTCAAAATACTAGAATTGGTCATTCGTAAAACGCCCACTTAATTTTTCCTTCCTGGGTGAATTTTCCAGCTATTTCTTGTTTTTATCCACTAAGAATTGGCCAATTTTCAAAGGAAAAAAGAGTTTACCTCCCCTTTGCCACAATTTATGCTCAGTGTTCGGATTCCCTCCCCGTGTAACCTTTCGAAATTTCTTATTTTCGGTATGGTTCGGATGCATTAGCAACTCGAGGACGGTCATATAAATAGAAAAATCGGAGCCGTTTCCATTGGAAGGTTTTCAAACAGATGTGTCCATAGAGGACGGAATATGCATCGTAAAGATCCAGGGCAACGTTAGTTTGAAGAACGCGTTCGCGTTAAAAGAACTGATCATCAAACAATTTGATGAAGGCAGTAAGGAAATCATCATAGACTTTGAAGGTGATGTTTACCTGGATTCGTCCGGTATCGGCGCTATTTTTAACACTCAGAAATATGTTACGGAGCGTCAAGGCAGTCTTAAATTGAGAAATTTAAGCAGAGATGTAATGACGATTCTAAGAATCGCCAATCTGGACAAACATCTAGATATCATTCCATAGCTCAAAAGATGGAAATCGTCCGAATTTACACTCATAGTTCGCTTCGAAATTTCACATATCTAATTCGACAACCCGATACGAAAGAGACTCTCTGTGTCGACCCGTTCGATTCTTCACAAGTCAGCGCTCTGTTAAAGGAAAGAAACTGGTCTCTAGACTACATTATCAATACTCATGAACATTGGGATCATACTTCGGGAAACGAAGGTCTGTTTCGAGAATTCAATTCGATAGTCTTGACTCACCCAAATGGGATGGGCACAGTCCCTTTTGCAGGTCGCGCTCTTCATTCCGGAGAACGGATTCTTTCCGATCGCAAGGGAAATTCCTATTTGGAAGTACTGGACACTCCGGGACATACCTTTGCCCATATTTGTCTGCTTCAGGTGGAAAATAACATTCCGGTAGGCGTATTTACCGGGGACACGATCTTTAACTGTGGTGTAGGAAATTGTAAGAACGGAGGAAATCCCGAGACGCTCTATCAAACGGTCTCGCAGATATTTTACCAATTTCCGGACGGGGTCAAGCTCTATCCGGGTCACGATTACCTGCACAATAATTTAAAATTCAGTATCGCTCTAGATCCGACCAACTCGGCAGCAAACGCAGCTTTGGAACGGGCGAATTCTCTAAAGCCTGATACGGAATTTTGGACTACGAATTTCGCGGAAGAACGAACCTTTAATCCTTTTTTCCTCTGCTCCAAACCGTCTAAATCGCTTTTATCAGGCATTCGAAACAAATCGGCTCAGCCGAATTTATCCGAGGACGAACGTACTCTTTTTCTGACTCTAAGATCCCTTCGAGATAAGTGGTAGAGTCTAAAAGACGACTCTCTTTTTTGCTCGCCAAACTTCTCGCTCTGAATGCAGAACGTACTCGTAGGGAAATGGATTGAATGGAGAGTTATCTTTTTCCCGTCTTAACATGAAAAAATATGATATTCTCGTAATCGGTTCCGGCGGTGGAACGAAGCTAGTTACTCCGCCATCAAAATTAGGATATAAAGTCGCCATTTTGGAAAAAGATCGCTTAGGCGGTACCTGTTTGAATCGGGGTTGTATCCCGTCCAAAATGCTGATTCATCCTGCCGAGATCATCACTCAAGCGTCGGAGTCAAACCGCTTTCAATTGGAAATTCCCGGACCATTGAAAGTCGATTTTAAAACTCTAGTACAACGGGTTTCTAAAACCGTCGATGCGGACTCGGATAGTATAATCCCGGCCTATGAGAAAAATCCGAATATCGACTTCTATCCGTATGAAGGTCGGTTCGTAGAAGACAAGGTCTTAAAAGTAAACGACCAACTTTTGACCGCCGATCGAATTTTCATCGCTGCCGGCTGTCGCCCGATTATTCCCGACATACCCGGCCTTGCTGGAACGCCGTACATGACCAGCCGGGAAGCGCTGCGAAGAACCGATCTCCCCAAGCGCTTACTAGTTTTAGGGGGCGGTTATATAGGCTTAGAATTAGGATTTGCTTATGCGGCCTTCGGTTCCAAAACCACGTTTATCGTCCGGAATAGGATGCTTTCCCAAGAAGATAAGGACGTAATCGAGGGATTTGAAAAAGCTTTCTCAAAAAAACATGATGTTCGTTTAAAAACCTCCGTTAAGTCAGTGAATTACGAAGCCGGAATTTTCCGCCTATCCTGCGAACAAGACGGTCGAAATTTTGAGATAGAAGGAGATGCTCTATTAGTCGCGACCGGAATTCGACCGAATTCAGATTGGCTTGATTTACACAATACGAACATTCAAACGGATGCGCGCGGATACATTAAAACGAATGAATTTCTTGAAACTGATGCAAACGGAGTGTATGCACTTGGCGATATCATAGGGAAATATTTTTTCCGTCATTCGGTGAATTTCGAAGGAGAAGCCTTGTTTCAGTCCTTATACGTGGATAAAAAACGAACTCCTATCGAATATCCTCCGGTTCCCCATGCGGTATTTACCCATCCTCAAGTCGCGGCGGTCGGCAAGACCGAACAAGAGCTTATCACCGACGGAGTCGATTATATTTCCGCTATCAATCCGTATTCTGCCAGCGCGATGGGGATGGCGCGGCTGTCGGAAGATTCGTTCGTGAAAATTTTAGTAGACCGGAAGACAAGAAAGCTTCTAGGAGCTCACGTTTTAGGGGACGAAGCTTCGAACTTAGTCCACTTATTTATACTCTCAATGACGATCAACGGGACTCTAGACGATTTGCTTAAGATGATTTATATTCATCCGGCACTTCCTGAAATTGCGAGAAATGCCGCAAGGAAAGCCAGAGAAATTCTAAGCGTTCCGTAATTTGAATTACCAAAGGATTGCGTTAAACTAGCATCTTTCAAGATGCTTACAAAGGAGCCGATTTCCTTCAGAATGAAGAAAGCATTAGAGATTGAAAATTTAGTCAAAACCTATTCCGGAGGAGTTCAAGCCCTAAAAGGAATTTATTTAACGGTCGAAGAAGGAGAATTCTTCGCGCTATTAGGACCGAACGGTGCGGGCAAGTCCACTACCATCGGGGTATTAAGTTCGCTGGTCAATAAAACCTCTGGAAAAGTAAAAATCTACGGGGCAGATATTGATACCGATCTGGCGCTGGCAAAATCGTTTATAGGCGTCGTTCCACAGGAATTTAACTTTAATATCTTCGAAAAAGTGGAGCAGATCGTGATCAACCAGGGAGGATACTACGGTCTGGAAAAATCGGTCGCAACCGAAAGAGCCCATGAATATTTGAAACAGCTAGGGCTGTATGATAGAAGGCGAGAAACCGCCGGTCGTCTATCAGGTGGAATGAAACGTCGACTAATGATCGCTAGAGCTCTTGTGCATAACCCGAAGATCCTAATTCTCGACGAGCCTACAGCCGGCGTAGATATAGAATTTAGAAGATCCCTTTGGGAATTTTTGATCAAATTGAACGAATCCGGAATTACGATCATTCTCACCACGCATTATTTGGAAGAGGCGGAGACTCTCTGCCGTAAAATTGCAATCATCGACAAAGGATTGATCGTCGAAAACACTACGATGAAGGAACTGATCGTACAATTGGATACGGAAACTTTCATTTTAGATTTAAAGGAAGCCGTTCCGATTCCGGCGGCCCTGAACGGTTTTTCCTTACGTAAAGTGGATAACTTAACTCTCGAGGTCGACATCAGCAAAAGCCATTCTCTTAACGATTTATTTCGCTTATTGGATAAAGAAGGAATTCAAATCACGAGCATGAGAAATAAATCCAATAGGTTAGAAGAATTATTCCTAAAACTCGTGGAGAAGAAACTTTGAATTTCAGGGAAAAGTTTAACGCATTTTCGACGATAGTCCGGAAAGAAACCGTTAGAATTCTAAGAATCTGGATCCAAACTCTGATTCCTCCCGGAATCACGATCTCCCTATATTTTCTGATTTTTGGCAGACTCGTCGGATCTCAAATCGGAGACGTCGGCGGGCATACCTATATTCAATTCATTGTTCCGGGCTTAGTGATGATGTCCGTAATTTTAAACGCTTACAATAACGTAGTCTCCTCTTTCTTCGGAGCTAAATTCGGAAAGAATATCGAAGAGCTGCTTGTTTCTCCGACACCTGCATATCTCATCGTATTAGGGTATTCTATCGGTGGAGTTATTCGCGGGATTTTGGTCGGTATTATCGTAACTGCGGTTTCACTCTTTTTTACCGAGCTACGACTGTATAGCCCTTGGATCGTAATCGTTACGGTGGCCCTTTCCGCGCTGATGTTTTCTATGGGCGGATTTTTAAACGCTTTGTACGCGAAAAAGTTCGACGATGTAACAATCATTCCAACTTTTATTCTAACGCCATTAACCTATCTAGGCGGAGTTTTTTATTCGATTCAGATGCTCCCGGAAGCCTGGCAAATCGTATCTAAATTCAATCCGATTCTGTATATGGTAAACGCTTTCCGCTACGGATTCCTGGGGGTCAGCGATATAGACCCCGGATTGGCGATCGGGCTCTTAGCGGTCGGAACGATATTGCTTTACACCCTTTCGGTTTTTTTGCTTAGCCGCGGAATTGGAACAAGGACATAACCGATTATGCCGGATCCAGCCGAAGAAATAGAATCGATACTCCGAGTCTCATTTTCGCCGTCCATACTCGAAGTGGAAGATTTTTCCGCCGAGCACGCGGGTCATGCAGGCAATCCGGCGGGTGTCCGAATAGGAACCCATATTCGAATCAGAATCGTCGCAGAAACGTTTCGAGATAAGAGCCTTTTAGCTCAACACAGAGAGGTGTATTCCGTTTTGAATCCGATTCTTCAGTCGAAAGGAATTCATGCATTAGAGCTAAAGACTGCGGCCCCGTAAGGAAAAAAGGTTGTCCAGGTTTGCTTTTACCGGACGCTATCCTTAACAAAAGATTTTCAACCGTTGACCGATAAAAGTCTAATAGTAAGAACAATGACAATCGAAGAAATTCGCAATAAAATCCAGACCGGCCTTCCAGGATCTTCCGTTGAAATCCTGGACCCCTATCGGGACGGAGTCCACATCAAGGCAATTGTAAAATATCCCGGGTTTGAAGGTAAATCCATGTTGGAACAGCATCGCATGGTTTATGCGACTCTACATGAAGAACTGAAAGAAGAAGTGCATGCACTTGCGTTAGAAACAAAAATTTCGTAGATTTCTTTTCACCGTAAAATAAGAGGAATTAAAATGGACCAAACACTCAAAGAAAAAATCCAAGGACTAATCGATTCAAAGAGGATCTTCCTTTTTATGAAAGGGACTCCCGACGCTCCAATGTGCGGCTTTTCCGCAGGAGTAACCAATGTCCTGCGCAGCTTAGGCGCCGATTTCGGATCATTCAACGTTCTTTCCGATCAAAACGTACGGGAAGGCATTAAGGAATTTGCAAATTGGCCGACGATTCCGCAACTATATATCGAAGGCGAATTCATCGGCGGACACGATATTGTCGTAGAACTTTCCCGCAACGGCGAGTTACAAAAGAAAATAGGAATTCCAGCGTAATGATGAAGCTTTACCAGTTCCTAACCTGCCCGTATTGCGCGTACGTAAGAGACGAATTCTCTAAACTCGGTTTAGTGGCCGGAAAGGATTTTGAATTAGTAGAGGCCAGTCGGGGAACTGCAGGACGAGAGGAAGTCGAGCTATTGGGCGGCTTAAGTCAGGTTCCGTTTTTAGTCGATGGGGACATCAAAATGTACGAATCCAGAGACATCGTAGATTACGTTCGCAGTAAACGGAAAATCTTAAAAGCCCAGTAGATCCAGGATTTTATTTCCGACGTTCCGATTCTTCCCCCGGTACGGATAATTATGAATGTATAATACCGGGTTGAAGTTCAGTTCTAGAATTCTATAATCGCTTTCGTGTTCCAAATTCTGAACTATGATATCCACCCCGCAGATTTTAGCGTCGACGGCTAATGAAGCTTCTACAGCGATCCGTTTATATATAGGATGAGCCAAATCCGTGACGTCAATAGAATCGCCTCCGGTGCTGATATTGGAATTCCGTCGTAGATAAACGACTTCTCCCTGTTGCGGAATCGAATCGGGAGCTTTTCCCTGTTCCGCCAGCACATTCAGTTCGATTTCTTCCAGACGAATTTTTTCCAGCGGAGTAATATGGCCGATCCCCCGCCGAGGATCCCGATTTTTTTCGACCAATAACTCTTGGACGCTCTTGACTCCGTCGCCCATAACGTTAGCCGGAACTCGATTGCATACGGCAACACATTCTTTCCCAATGACTAAGAATCTATATTCCTGGCCTTCCGCAAACTCTTCGACGATAGCAGTCTCTGCAAAAGAAAGGGCAATTTCCATTGCCTTTTCAACGTTCGATTCGGAAGATTGTGGAGGCAAGATTGTGATTCCGATTCCAAAATTCGTAGTCACCGGTTTCACTACCATTCGCTTCGCCGAATTCAATTTATAATAATCGATTCCATCTTCCTTCTTTGAAACGCTCGTTCCTACCGGCACACGAATTCCTTGCTCGGCCAATAGGAGCTTTGTCATAGTCTTATTTTCCATGACCAAGAAGGTCATGTATGAATCCAAATCGGTTTTAGAGGCTTCCTTAATCAGACGCTTCAAACCCTTACCGGAAATTCTAAGAAAATGACTAGCTCTATCCAACATCTCGACAGTCAAGCCGCGATTCAGCGCGTCTCTTATGATGATCTGTGTGGAAATTTCCAGATCCGCGAAGCCCTTTAATATGAACTCTTCGGGATCTAATTTTTGGTCCGGTTCGAGTTGGATCTTCAATGGTTGCATATTTTTGGAGTGGGATACTTCCGGACTTTTTCCGTCTCCTCGATTTTCTCTCTCTCTAAAACGGATCGATGGACTTCTTTTTCAAAAGAATTCCACTTACCTGGCGTAAGTTCCATTTGAGATTGATTCCGGTAGTTCTCCTTCGCTAAATGAATTCCTAAATCTCTAAACTCCCAATCCTCTTCCAGCAATCTGTTTAAGAACTTACCGGAAGGCGTTTTTTTAGGATCATCCCATTTAACCAGCATCGAATGTAACGTTTCTCGATAGAAGGTCCGTCCGGAGTGCCGATCCAATTCCTCGGCGATAGGAAACAAAGAATCGGTAAATTCCTTTCCTTCTTGAACGAAATCGATTTCAGAATTCGATTCCCCTAAAATCTTCAGGCCCGGTTTTCGACCCTCCCAAATGACTCTTTTTGTATTTTCCCGAATTCTTTCCTTTTCGGAATCAAGTATCGGCTTGCTAGGGCGTAAAATTCCGTCCAAGAGAATCATTTGAATATAAGCCAGACTCGGCTTACTGACTCCGGTCGGTGATTCAGGCTCCAGGTCCAAGCATCTTATTTCGATATACTGAATTCCGCGATTCTGTAATGCATCCAGCGGTCGTTCCTGGTTTTTCGGAATTTGCTTGGGTCGTATGGGGGAATAGAATTCATTTTCGATTTGAAGATAATACGGATTCAGTTGGTTCGGAGGTCCTCCGAAGCTTTCATAGGGCGAGTAAGGAGTGCTAACCGAATAACACATTCCACTGATGTACTCCTGCAACGAATTATAATTAATCGGCAATCCGTCCTGGACTTTACTAGTATATCCGATTTCGCTCATTCGCAAGGAAGTGGCATAAGGCGCAAAATAAGTATGCGATTTATGTTTTGAAAAAGGAAAATCGATCGGCACCGGAAGAAAGGTTTCATCGAAAGCGGGAGTCGCTCCGGTCAAGTAAAGTACGAAATGAACCTTTCTAAAAAAGTTGCGGGTAACGGAAAGATACATCTCGGAAATTTCTTCTTTACTAAATTTGGAAATTTCTTTCTCGAAAATTTGCCTCAAAAAGAGGTTCGAAAAGGAAAAATTATAATGAACCCCCGAAATTGTCTGCATCCTCCTTCCGTACCGATGACCGAGTCCGTTCCTATAAATCGTTTTCCATTCGCCCGAGAATGAATCGCCGTACTGCCCTAGTGGGATATTCTCTTCTTCCTTGGGTAGAATTGGAGGCATGCTAAACGGCCAAATCCATTCGTTTTGAAGGTGACGGGAGGTAAAAATATGTAGATCCTGAAGCTCTCTCACGATCGCCTCGATCCTGGGTCTTGCGTTCGTCGCAAACTCCAATTGAGGTTCCGAAAAATCCGTCTTAATATAATGATTTGTCAGACTAGAACCTAATCCGCTCGGATGCGGAGTCGTGGCAATCCTGCCGTCCGAAAAGATTCGCATACTTTCCTTTTCCAATCCATGCTTTGCTTTGACGGCATGTCGCAAATTGGGGCATACTAAATCCGGTGCGCTTCGTTTCATGCAATCTTCCTAATTAGTTTAAACGTTTAAACTTTTAAACTTTTCATTTTTGTAAATATTATTCGGACAGCCTATTCGCCCATGGGAACTCCGTCCCCCCTCGGATCGGCCGCGCCGTACAATACGCCCTTCTCCCGTTTAACCGAAAATAATTTCGCAAAATTGGGGCCGACGCGAATCTCATGCTTTTTAGACTTAAGCTGATTGGAAACGGCGGTATCCATTGCAGCGCCCTCAATGTATAAAGCGTCCGGAAAGAATTGATGATGAATTCTCGCTTTGGCAACTGATTCATACAAAGTCAGCTGAAAGTCAAGATTGAACAGAAGAGATTGCAAAACCGCATTCACTATATAAGAGCCTCCGGGAGCGCCGGTAACAAGAAAGGTTTCACCTTCTTTCATCACGATTGTAGGAGACATGGAACTTAAAGGGGTCTTACCGGGACGAATCGAATTCGCTTCCGCTCCGATTAGTCCATAAACGTTCGGTTCGCCCGGAGATCTACTGAAGTCGTCCATAGTATCGTTTAATACGAATCCATAACCGTCTAAAATGACTGCGGCTCCGAATCGATAATTTACCGATTGAGTCGTAGAAACTGCATTTCCTTCCGAATCGACGACGGAGACATGAGTCGTCTGCGGAGATTCCGCTCTTAAATTTAAACGATCCAAATAGTCGGCGCTCGGCGTCGACAATCCCGGTTTAAAATCGGAAATTTTCGCCAATGCATATTCGGGAGAAAGTAAAAGGGCTACCGGGACCTTCGTGTAATTCGGATCGCCTCCTACTACCGCTCGATCCGAGTATCCTCTCCGCATAACTTCCGCTAAAAAATGATAATAATCCGCCTTGGAAGCTTTATATAATTCCTTCAATTTCTTCGTTTCCAGCATCCGCAGCATAGTTAGCATATGAACCCCGGAAGAAGGCGGGAACATGGTGCGTATTCTATAGCCCCTGTATTCGATTTCCAACGGAGCGGATTCCCTGACTTGATACGAAGCCAAATCGTTTTCAAAGATCGTCCCTCCTTGCTCCCTCATTAATTTTCCTAGACTTTGGGCGATCCCGCCATTGTAAAAATCTCGATCGCCTGTTTCTGAGATAATTCTCAAAGTTTTAGCTAAGTCTTTCTGGACGAAAATTTCCCCGATATTCGGTATCTGGCCCTTCGGAATGAATATTTCCTTCATTCCCGGACTCATATCGTCGGAAGATTCCTGAATCGCCTCCCGCAAATTCGGATAAATCGGAAATCCTTCTTCGGCCAAGCGAATTGCCGGCGCTATGACTTCTTGCAAAGACAATTTCCCGAATCGTCTATGAACTTTTACCAATCCGGCAACCGTACCTGGAACGCCTACGGATCGATAACCGAGCAGAGAATCTTCTTTCGGTTTTTCTTTGTACATATCCCTGGATGCGGCATGGGGAGCTCGTTCTCTAAAATCAAAGGCGTATGTCTTCTTACTCCGCGAGTCGTGTAGGAGTAAAAATCCTCCTCCCCCTATCCCGGTGGATTGAGGACGAGTAACGGAAACTGCAAAGGAAGCCGCGATGGCTACGTCCACCGCATTCCCCCCTTTTTTATAAATATCCAAACCTGCCCGAGAGGCTTCCGTTGAATCTGTGGAAATCATGACATTCTTAGATTCCGCAAAGAGTCGTTTGGCGGAAACGCCGGACTTCGGCGCGACTAACCCTTCCGTAGAAACCTTACGTCCCTCGATCGTAAGGTAATTATCTTTACAGGAAGAGAATACGCTTAATAGAACGAAAACGAGAAGAACTGATTTTTTGGAAAGTAGGTCACCTTTACTTTGAATCATGATCACTTTGTTACTTGCTCGTGTGGGAAAAACGTCAAAGTCAATTCGTTATCTACTTCCCGAAGTAATACACGTCCACCGCTTCTAAGTTCTCCGAACAAGATCTCTTCGGAAAGCTTTTTGGAGATATTCGAATCGATCCATCTTTGCACAGGTCTCGCGCCGAATAATGGGTCGTATGCTTTCCTAGCGATAAACAATAGAACATTGTCTTCGTATTCCAGAGAGATCCGTTTTTCTTTTAAGCGATCCTCTAAAAGCTCCAACTGTTTACGAACAACTCGAGAAACGACGTTTTCTTCGAGCGACGCAAATTCGATGATGGCAGTTAGACGATTTCGAAATTCCGGGGAAAACTGCCTCTCGATCGCTTTTAAACCGCGATCGAGTAATGCCGTATTCTCGAATCCTAACGGATTTGCCGCTCGTTCCCGTGCTCCGGTGTTCGTCGTCATAATTAATATCACTTGCTTAAAATCCGCTTTTCTTCCGTTGTTATCGGTTAAAGTTGCATGATCCATAATTTGCAGAAGAATATTATAAATATCTTCATGAGCCTTTTCGATTTCATCCAGAAGCAGGACGCAATGAGGAGTTCGAACAATTGCATCCGTCAATTGTCCCCCCTGCTCAAAGCCTACATAGCCGGGCGGTGATCCTATCAAACGAGATACCGTATGTTTTTCCATGTATTCGCTCATATCGAACCTGATAAACTCCACACCCAGAATCGATGCCAATTGTTTGGATAGCTCTGTTTTACCGACGCCTGTAGGTCCCGCAAAAAGGAAGGAGCCGACCGGTTTACCCGGTTCCGATAAACCGCTTCTTGATAAGCGAATTGCTTGAACGATCTCTTGAACGGCCCTGTCCTGACCGTAAATACGTTTTTTAAGCTCTACATCCAGCTCTTTGAGTTTGTCGCGATCGTCGGCTTTTACGGTACGAGTCGGGACTTTTGCGATCTTGGAAACTAGATCTTCGACATCCTTAACGGTAACGGTTTTACTTTTCGCCGAAGATCGAATCTTTACTTTGGCGCCGGCTTCGTCGATGAGATCGATGGCCTTATCCGGAAGCTTTCTATCCAGAATATACCGATCCGCCAATCTAGCGGCTTCTTCCACCGCTTGAGAGGAATATTTTACCGCATGGAATTCCTCGTATTTAGGAAGAAGACCCTTTAGAATTCGAATGGTTTCGTCCACACTCGGCTCGTTGACTTCCACTTTTTGAAACCGGCGGGAAAGTGCATGATCTTTCTCAAAGATGGCTTTGTATTCCTTGTAAGTAGTAGTTCCGATACAGCGCAATTCTCCGTTGGCCAAGGCCGGCTTGAGCAGGTTCGAAGCGTCTAAGGAACCTCCCGAAACGGCGCCCGCACCGATGATCGTGTGAATTTCGTCCACAAAGAGAACATGATTCGAATCTGCGGTAACCGCTTGCACGACATTCTTCAATCTCTCTTCAAACTCACCACGAAATTTGGTTCCGGCCAATAGCAATCCCATATCCAGCGAAAAAATCCGCGTTTGCTTTAACGATTCCGGAACCTTTCCTGCAACGATATTCAACGCCAATCCTTCAACGATTGCAGTCTTACCGACACCTGCATCTCCTACGAAGATGGGATTGTTTTTTCTCCGTCTGGCAAGAATATGAATGGTTCTATCGATCTCTTCCGACCGTCCGACAAGAGGGTCTAATTTTCCAAGCCTAGCCTTCTCCGTTAAATCCACGCAAAAGTCTTTGAGCGGATTCCCCGATTCGGGTTTAGTAGCCTCTTCCAAACCTTCAGGCGTGACTTTCTTTCCATCCTTCCGAATTCCATGAGAAATATAACGAACTACATCGAATCTGGAAATATCTTGGCGAGAGAGAAAGAAGACTGCATGAGACTGATCTTCGCGAAATAGAGAGGCGAGAACGTACCCTCCGTCTAGCTTTTTCTTTTGAGTGGACTGGACATGAAAAGCGGCCAGCTGAAGAACTCGCTGAGCACCTATCGTGTATTCGGGTTCGATTTCTCCGAACGTTTCCGGAACCGATTCCATTTCCGTATCTAGATATTCTCGTAATTCATTCCGTAAAGCTTCCAAATCGGATCCACAGGCGAGGAGGACCTCCTGACCGATCGGATCATACGTCAAAGCTAGAAGCATATGCTCCAGAGTAATGTATTCGTTTCTTCGTTTTACTGCTTCGATTCGAGCTTGGTTTAGACTTCTCTCTAGATCTTCGGATAGGGTCATGGTTCCTCCTCCCCCTCTTCAATTTCCATCTGGCATTGAAGTGGATGGCCGTGTTGTTCAGCAAGTTTATGTGTTTCAGCTACCTTGGTCTTGGCCACGTCATGAGAATAGACTCCACAAAGTGCCTTCCCGGTCGTATGAGCTTGAAGCATAATTTTTTCGCTTTCAGCGGCGGTACGATAAAATACCACCCGTAAAATCCAAACTACGAACTCCATGGGAGTATAATCGTCGTTTAGAATGACCACCCTATATTTAGGCGGCTTCTTCAATTTGAGCTTCTCCTTGGTTAGGACTTGCTCTTCCGTGTCGAAACGATAGACCTCGCTCATTTCGCTTCCTTGTCGGACGCTCCGGGAACTTCTCTTAAAGGCGAATGTTCGTTCGTCTCCAGGATCATTTCCTGCATATGCATTCTTTCGTTTTCCAAGAATCGTTCAATCGCATTTCGAGCTCCCGAATGGAAAATAAAATGCGAACTGTACGTGGGAACTGCCGGAAAACCTCTCAAAAATTTCTGTTCACCTTGCGCGCCTGCCTCGAAAGTCCGAATTCCTTTACGAATGGAATATTCGATCGGCGCGTAATAACAACATTCAAAATGTAAGAAAGGATAATGCCCATTCGACCCCCAATAGCGCCCGTAGAATTTATTTCCTTTTCGGAGATTCAATGTACCGCCGATCGTTTCTCCGCCTTTTTCGGCCAGAATCAAAACTATCTTATCTCTAAATGTCTGCCAAGCCTCGCGGAAAAAAGCTAGATTCAAATAGGGCGATCCCCATTTCCGAGAATAAGTGTCAGTATAGAATCGAAACATGGAATCCATCTGGGATTTAGAAATCGAATCTCCTTCGACGATCCTGATTTGAATTCCTGATTCGCGAACGTTTTCCCGCTCCTTACGAATCTGCATCCTTTTCTTAGAACGGAATTCGCTTAAGAAAGAATCGAAATCAGAATAATCCCTATTTTGCCAATGATATTGATGAGTTATGCGAGTGGCAAAACCTCTCTTACTCAGTTCGATCGCCTCGTCTTCTTCCAAAAATAGAAAATGGAGACTCGAGAGATTCTCCTCTTTCGAAGCTCGCATTAACTCCGGAAGTAGAACATCGAGCGCCTCCGCCACGGAAACTCCTTCGCGACGAAGGATTCTGCGTCCTGTTACCGGTGTAAACGGATAGGCAATTAATCCCTTAGGATAATATTCTAGATCGTTTTGGGCGAAGAAATTCGCCCAGGCATGATCGAATATATATTCCCCATAAGAATCGTATTTTAGAAAAAAAGGAAACGCGGAATGCAACCCTCCGGAATCTTCCGCAATTATATATTTCGGTTGCCAGGATGTGCGATCGCCAACGCAAGAAGTCGATTCCAATGCAGCATAAAATTCATAATCCGAAAAAGGATTATTAGGATCGCTGATTCTATTCCAATCCTGAATGGAAAGGTCTTGAACAGAGTCGATAGATCTTGCTTTGGGAAAATAGGACATGCCCTATTACTTGGACGTCCCAGGACCGGTTTGGGATCCCTCTTCTCCCGAAAAAACTTTGCGAATTTTTTGAACAGACCTATGTACAATCACCTTCACGTTCGATTCGGAAAGGCCGGTTTTTTCCGAAATTTCCCGAATGCTATAACCGTGAATTTTCGCCATCTTCAGAATTTCTTTTTGTCGCTCATCCAAGACGGAGAGCCAGGTCTCGATTCCATCCGCAAGCATCCAGGCTTCTTCTTTTTCCGGAATTTGTATTTGAGCAAAATCTTCCATTTCTGCCAAAACCGTACGATCCCTTTTCTTTGATTTTCGAAGGTGATCGATTGTCTTATATCTAGCGATCGAAAAAAGCCATGGCGCAAAAGGTCGATCCGGGCGGTATGAATTCTTGGCCCTATGAATACCGATCAGGATTTCCTGAAGCAAATCCTCTCGATCATCGATGTTGGAGATTCTAGAAATTAAGAAGGCCCTTAGAATATCTCGAACTTGCCTAAGAAGAAGCTCATATTCCCGGGAATCACCGTCTTGCGATTTCTTCATCCGAATCGCAAGAGTTTCCCAAATTTTCGCTTTTTCAGACATGTAACTTTATTCCAGGTAAAACGAATCTTAAATTGAGCGACCGAAAGAACATTTCGACTGGATTTTAAGGATTGTCCAATCTTTCTTGTTCTAAAGTGGAAAAACAAAAAAGGGGGGAAGAGGAATAATGTCTTTGCCAAGCGATTCCGATCGATCGGAGAAACTGATTCTTTCGTTGGGAACGGATTTAAAACCGACACGCCCTTTACGGCAAGGGATTTTATTTTTGATTTGGACCTCCTTGCTTGCGCTTGCAATCCCTTTAGGCCAGGGAACTGCATTGTTTCTGTCTCGGAATGTCTTCCCGGGTTGGTGGCCTGAGCCTCTGCTTTTTATAATTTGGGGATTAGTTAGCGCCTATCTACTTTCGAGATTGGCCTTTCCCGAAGAATCTTCAGCCGGATTGATTTGGTTACCTATCGTCGGTCTAACACTTTGGTTAGGATTTTCATCCGAAAAATTTATAGAAGAAATTCATACGACGCATTCCACTCATATTGGAGTATGCCCTCTTCTCTTAGGGGTCTTTTCCTTGGCCTTAGGAGGATTCGCGACATTCTGGATTCGTAAGATGATTCCAAGCAATCCTCTCCTGGCCTCCTTGGCAATTTTGAGCTTTTTACTAGCCGGTTCTAATTTAGCGCTGAAATTTATCTGTCCCGATCAAAGCGGATTTCATATCCTTTTCTCCCACGGAATTGCTACGATTTTCTGGATTGCGATTTCCGTCCTGCCGTTACGTAGCAAATTGCGTTGGTAGTATTAATCTAAGAATTCCCATGCGGTTCTGACTTCACCGCAAGATTCGGCTTCCTGAATCAAATCTTGAAAAAACTCCTGCTCTCCAAGGGTAGAACCGTCTCCGATTAAAACAAGCAATCGTTTAGCTCTTGTCATACCGACATTCCATCTACGCTCTTCCGAAAGAAAACCGATATTCCCTTCCGTGTTGGATCGAACCAAACTGAAGATAACTCCTTTTTTCTCTCTTCCTTGAAATGAATCCACCGTCTCTATTTCGATCTTCTCCGCGAAGAGCGGCAATTCCCTTCGTAAAATTTCCTCCAGCAAAAATCTCTGGTAACGATACGGAGAGATTAGCACCAGATCTTCCGGCAACCATCCCGACTCTAAAATACGTTTGAGAATAGAAATGGTAAACTCGGCTTCCCAACGATTACCGAGACTTGCATCGAATAGTTCTTCTCCGGTATCTGTGCCGGAGGTGTCGATAAATACGAAACTGGAACCGAAAACCGGTGTTTCGGACGAGAACGGATTCGCCGATCGTTCTTCCTCGGAAATTCCGGAAACGAGTCGACCGCCATAAAATCTTCGATTGGGAAAGGATTGAATCGGATCGGTCATTCTATACTGAGTGTCCAGCAGATACACTCGTCCGATCGAATCCATCCGATCCAATAAACGCTCCATTAGGGGAATTTTCAATAAAGGGTCTTCGGAAAGAACGGTCGGCGGCAATTGTCTAGGATCGCCAGCAATTACGATCTTTTCTGCCCGAAGAATCGGGATCCAAGATGAGGGTTCCGTTGCTTGACTACCCTCGTCCAATATCGCATAATCAAAACTTAATTTATCTAATAAAGAAGAAGATGCGCCGGTATGCGTTGAAACGATCACCGGATGGGATTCCAATAAATATCTGACTAGAATTTTTTGTCTCTCTCGAATACCCTTCCTAAGTTCCTTTGCTTCCTGATAGAGGCGTTTCCTCTCTTCCGCTTCTTCCTTACCGAAGGTTCGCTTGTATTTCCCGGCTTTTTTTAATAACTCGGCGATTTCCTTTTTATCCCGTTCTATCAGTTTGAAATCAGGGTGTCGATTTAAGTTAGCATCCAGTGATACGCTTAAAACGGATTCACTCATTCGCGCCGGATGTCCGATTCTGAGAGTGGAAACTCCCATCTTTCCGAGCGATTCTGCAAGAAGATCTGTAGCGGCATTCGTAGGAGCGGATGCTATAATTTTCTTACCTCGGTCCACCAAGATCCGAATCGCTTCCGTGATCGTTTTGGTTTTTCCCGTTCCCGGCGGACCGTGAAGCAGAATTAAATCTTCAGTCTCTAAAATGGCTGAAATAGCTCTTCTTTGCGAATCGTTAAATTCCGGTGAGATGCCGGATTCCTCGGTAAAATTAGGAAATTTTAATTCGATTTCGTCCAGAAACAAATCCGCGAAAAACTTCGCTCTCGTTCCTCGTTCCGAATGAATGATTTTTTGAAGCGCACGATCCCATTCCCTATAGCTGGTCTCATCCGGAAGGATTTCCAATCCGAGCTTTCCTTCTTCTATCCAGTCCGGAACTTCTTCAAGGGTTAGAGTATAGGAATCATCCGAGCATTTTAATAAAACCGACGTAAGCTCCTCGGACTCTTTAAAGAGACGAACAGGAGCTCCGGCGCGGAAAGCTTCAGGCACCCCTCTGGCTTTAGTAGGACGAAGAAATACTCGCCAATTCCCCTCCGGGCCGACTTCCGAATCTTCAAATACGATGGGGTAAATGCAAATCCCTGCAGAGATTCGGTCGCCTATATCTGCTTTAGCAAGCCCTTCCTTATAACGCGCTACTTCAGCTTCGCGCTCCTTTTGCAAGGACTCCCGTAAGTCCTCATAACGAGAACTCATGTATTTCTACAATCGATCCGGAGATAAGACTACGATTCTATACGGGGGAACTTTTTGATCATCTCTGGTAGGAATGCTTTCAGCGTAATGTATAGCGGACGCAAGAGTAGTACCCGTTGTCAAACCCGCAAAAACACCTTCTCTTTGGTATAACTCCGACTGGTATCTTAACGCTTCTTCTCGATCCACACCTATATACTGATCGGTGACTTTCGGATCGAAGGATTCGGGTAATCGGATGGAATTGTCGCCTTGCACCATTCTACGAATAAAACGGGAATTTTTGCTAACCCCCATGATTACCCGTAAAGTGGGTTTCTTCGCCTTTAGAAAACGACCTACACCGGAAAGAGTTCCGCCTGAACCGCCACCGGCTACAAAGGCATCTACATTACCGCCCAAGTCCCGCCAAATCTCGGGACCAGTGAAGAGAAAATGCGCGTTCGTATTGGCCATGTCTTTGAATTCGTTTAATATGACGCTGCCTTTGTCGGAGACTTTTACTTCTTTAGCTTTTTCTAATAGAAGATCGTCCCAATTTCCCTTAGCAAGTTGGACGACTTCCACCTGAGCTCCGTAAGCTTTCAGCTCCTTTATTTTTTCCTGGTCGGTATCCGGTGCCAAAAATATCTTAAATTTGTATTGCCGAATCGTGGAAATCCAAGCCAATGATATAGCGGTGGTATTGTATCCGGCTTGGAAGATCGTTCCGCCCGGTTTCAATTCGCCTCTTCTCTCCGCCGAAAGTACCATGGAAAGGGCGGTTCTATCCTTAACGCTTCCAGTCGGATTGCAAAACTCGGCCTTTAAATAAATTTCAACATTCGGAATATGCGATCCGATCTGATTCAATCGAATCAAAGGGGTATTACCGATCATCTGAAGCACGTTTTCTTTGATCGGTTTGGCTACACTTAGCTCCCGGCCAAAGATACCCTGAACGTTATTCAGGGCCCCGAGAAGACTATTGCCGAATTCGTCAATAGAACGTGAAATTTCGTCAAACATGATCTTCTCCTGGATTCATTGCAAATCGGTCTCTCAGTACTAGATTATTTCTTTGACGAATATAACCATGGAACCTCGTTACGATTCCGATCTTCGAACTGTTGAATTTTTGCTTCGTGCTGCAAAGTGAGTCCGATATCATCTAAACCGTTAAAGAGACAATATTTTCTAAATGAGTCTACTTCAAAAGAATAAACTTTTCCCGAAGGACTGATGACATTTTGCTTGTCCAGGTCGATTTTCACTCTTGCACCCGGGGTTTTTTCGACGGTTTGAAAGATCTCTTCCACTTCTTCCGACTTTAAAACTACGGGCAAAATACCATTCTTAAAACAGTTATTATAAAAAATGTCCGCGTACGAAGGCGCTATTATAGCTCGAAAGCCGAAATCTTCAAGCGCCCAGGGCGCATGCTCTCTGGAAGAACCGCATCCGAAATTATCACGGGTAATAAGAACAGAAGCATTCTTATAACGATCCTGATTCAGCGTAAATTCGGGGTTCGGCTTGGTCCCGGCATCGTCCAAATATCTCCAATCATGAAATAAATGAATGCCAAATCCGGTGCGTTCGATTTTTCTCAAAAACTGCTTGGGAATGATTTGGTCCGTGTCTATATTCGGGCGATCAATAAGAACGGCGATGCCGTCGTGGTTCGTAAATGCCTTCATCTAAATTCCTCTAATTCCAAGTACGAATATCAACAAAACGACCTTCTATAGCGGCAGCGGCGGCCATTGCAGGTCCGACTAGATGAGTCCGCCCTCCCTTCCCTTGTCGGCCTTCGAAATTTCGGTTCGAGGTGGAAGCACAGCGATCTCCAGGATCGAGTACGTCGTCATTCATAGCAAGACACATCGAACAGCCTGGTTGTCTCCACTCGAAACCCGCCTCGACAAAAACCTTATCCAGGCCTTCTTGTTCCGCTTGACGCTTCACCCTTCCCGAACCGGGCACTACTATTGCCTGGACTTTAGAAGAGACTTTTTTTCCTTTTACCGTGCTTGCAGCAATTCTTAGATCTTCAATCCGAGAATTTGTGCATGAACCGATAAAGACTTTGTTTACGGTGACGTCCTGAATCTTTTGTCCGGGATGCAAATCCATATACTTTAAAGCCGATTCGATGCTTACTTTTTCCACAGGATCGGTAACGGTTTTCGGATCCGGAATTACTCCGGTAACAGGAACGACTTGTCCGGGTGAAGTTCCCCAAGTCACCTGAGGCGCGATATCTTCCGCCTTTAAGACTACGGACATATCGAATTTTGCGCCTTCATCGGTAACGTAGCGCTTCCAACGTTGGAGCGCGAGATCCCACTCTTTCCCTTTCGGTGAGAAGTCTTTGTCCTTCAGATAATTGAAAGTAATTTCATCGGGAGCAATTAGACCTGCGCGAGCTCCCGCTTCGATTGACATATTACAAATCGTCATTCTTGCTTCCATGCTGAGCGACGAAATTGCTGAACCGCGATATTCGATCACATATCCGGTTGCGCCTCCGGTTCCTATTTTTCCGATCACCGCGAGAATGATATCTTTGGCGGTTACATGGGGAGAAAGCTTTCCATCCACCCGAATTTCCATCGTCTTA
Source organism: Leptospira fainei serovar Hurstbridge str. BUT 6 (assembly GCF_000306235.2). NCBI lineage: Bacteria > Pseudomonadati > Spirochaetota > Leptospiria > Leptospirales > Leptospiraceae > Leptospira > Leptospira fainei. Next base: position 326,571 of record NZ_AKWZ02000003.1, on the reverse strand, counting down.
GCGCGACGTTGCAAGAGGGTTTGCGTTGCCAAGACATGTTCCACTTCAGAGGTTCCGATCCCGAAAGCAAGAGCTCCGAATGCGCCATGCGTAGATGTATGTGAATCCCCGCATACGATGGTCATTCCCGGATGCGTAAGACCCATTTCCGGCGCAATTACGTGTATGATTCCTTGGTCCGGATGATTGATATCGTAAAGGGTGATTCCGTTTTCTTCGCAGTTTTTCATCAAGGTCCGCATTTGAGTCGCAGAAACCGGATCTGCCGAATCTATATTACGGATTCGTGTGGATACATTATGATCCATAGTTGCGAATGTCGCATTCGGACGCCGAACCTTTCTGCCGGTCAACCTAAGACCTTCAAATGCTTGAGGGCTGGTGACCTCGTGAATTAAATGTCGATCGATATAGATAAGGTAAGAGCCCCCATCTAATTCGCCGACGAGGTGGTCTTCCCAGATTTTTTCAAACATCGTTTTCATGGCTGTGACTGATCGCCCCCAAGGGATAAAATAGGATAAGATATTAATTAGACTCCCAAGCCGGAAACGGAGGAAGTACTTGAGTTCCCCAAACTAGGGAGCTACCCTTCCCATGCTAAAAAAACGGGGTTTTTCGTAAAGAAGGAACTGATATGGATTCAGGAACGGGAAAAACTTACGGCTATTTTCCGCGAAATACGAGGAGAGCTTTTCCGATTCCAATCTCGTCAAAATCATAGAGTATCCTAGGACGCAGAATTTTTTTACCGTTTAAGAAGGTTCCTGATTCGGATACCAGATCGTACAATATATAACGGTTTCTTACCCGACGAATTCGAGCATGACTTCCACCGACTCCTTGTTCATAGAGAACCAAATCGGCCAATTCCGAATTTCCGATCGTAGTTTGGCTTTTTAACAATGAATATTGCTTACCGGGATTCCGCCCTTCTTTTAAAATCAAGGTCGCTTTTTCGTATGCTTCACCATCTTCGAATTCCTTGACTGCGATCGGGGTCAATCGATCCGTTTGAATCCGGTTTTCTTCGGAGTACAATAATTGGTATTGGTCGCCGTACATTTTTCGATATGCATCCTGTTCCTCGTCGATCGCATGCAATCTTTCTTCGGCAACGGAGTTGGATGCGCTTCCGGGCGATTTTCCATTTCTTCTTAAGACGACCAAAAAAGCCACCATGGTTAAAACCAATAGAAAGCCTATCGTAGGAAGGAAAACACCCGGGTGAAGTAGAAAGAGAATAGTGCGAGTCATCCAGGGAAGTTTATATTCATACAAAAGCTTTCCCGCATTTTGAGTCTCCACCTCTACTCGAACTTTATCTTCGTCTCCAAAACGCCAATCGTCCCGGAACGGAGACTCGTATTTTACGCTCCACGGTTTTTTACGAAAAAACTCGAGATTAGTAAGAACTTGACTGAGCGAATCGGATCGGTTAATGGAATAAAAAGAGCCGCCGTATCTTTCCGCCAAATAGCCGGATCCTTCCGAGGCAACCCCGAGAACATTCAGCGGTATATCTTTTAAATAAGCGCCGCGGCGAGCGTCAGGCGAGGGCCGAAATTCATTATCGAAAAACAACAATAAGATATAATCTTGTCTTCCGATATTCGGTGAAATTTTTTGAAACACGTAATCCAAATTAGATGGAGTATTATAGTTCGTTTTACCGCCCGGAAGTTTCGCTTCTTTAGCGGCCTCGGTCTTGCTTAAATCGGTCTTGGGTAAAAAGACGTCGTCGGTAAAGAATGCAAAGCTAAAGCGATCTTCTTCTCCCGCCGCGTCTACGATCCGTTTAAGAATTTCAGTTCCTTGAACATTTGAATCGAAAGAATTCGACATCTGGACAATCAAATGGATATGTATCGGCCTAGTGCCGTCCGGCTGGATGATTTCCGGATTATCTACTCGTCGAATTTGCGAAGCTTTTTGCTCCCGAATAAAGAGAATTTCTCGATTTAGCGAGGACCTCCTATTCTCCTTCACTTTTAACTCGACGTTCGGGTAAGAGGATATATTGACCTCTTCTAATACAAACCCGTTCCTCTCGGCGGAAACGCTCTGAACTAAAAGCGACAGTAAAATAAGACTAATCTGCAGGATTGTCCGCATGAATCTAAGCAATGTACGGAAAAGAGGAGTCGATTTCAAACAGTTTTCTCGCGTATTCCGTTTTAGGAGACCAGAGGTGATCTTCACGAATAAGCGTCTCTGCAATTCTCCCTCCTTTCATTACCGTTATAATATCGGCAAAATCGGCAACGGAGCCGAGATCATGGCTAATGAAAACCAAGCTTCTATTGTTTTCGCGGACAAGTTTAGTAAGCAATGCCAGAATCCCGGCGCCTGTAATAGGATCCAGAGCGGAAGTGGGTTCGTCCGCAAGAATCAACTCCGCTCCTGAATAAACCGAAAGCAATACGAGAATGCGCTGTTTTTCTCCTCCTGAAAGCTGATGAGGATAAGATAACCAGGCAGATTCCGGATCAGACAAACCGACGCTTCGGAAGAGCCGTAAGCAAGCCTCTCTACTCGCATAACTCGGATTTAAGAGCGAAAAATATTCAGATACTTGTGAAGCCACCGTTCGATAAGGATGAAACCCTAACGCGGGACTTTGAGGAATTAAGCTGATCCGTTTTCCTCGAAATTCGGCCCATTTTGTGGAGGAAGAATTCGAATCCATAATTTCGTTGAATAATCGAAACGAGTTCCATATTGTAAGAAGAGTTTCGCTTAATAAACCAAGTAGAAAATGCGCTAACGTGGTTTTTCCGCTTCCGGACTCTCCGATGACGGCCCGAATTTCGCCGGCTCGGACGCAAAAATCGACATCATTAAGCAGGGCTTTCTCTTCGGATCGGACCACAAGTCCGGAAATTCGGATGATTTCGTCCGCTCCTGAAGACAACAAATCGAAACCCTATTCCATTTTAAAGAGTTCATATTCTACGATCGAACAAAGAATATGACCGATTAAAATATGGGATTCCTGAATACGAGCAGTCTCTTTGCTCGGAACGATTAAATCCAAATCGCTCATATTTTTCATTTTCCCCCCATCTCCGCCTAAAAAGCCGATCGTTTTCAAACTTAAAGATTTTGCCTTTTCGATCGCTGCAATCACATTCTTGGAATTTCCGCTGGTAGAAATCCCGACGAGTAAATCGCCTTTCTTTCCGAATGCCGCAACTTGTCGGGAAAAAATCTCCTCGTATCCATAATCGTTTCCACAAGCAGTTAGGACTGCGGAATCGGCGGATAAAGATAGAGCCGGCAATGCTTTGCGCTCGTTACCTGATTTGTATCTAACCACTAGTTCCGCCGCAATATGCGAAGCGTCACAAGAGGATCCGCCATTTCCGCAAAATAAAACCGTATTTCCCTTTTGCAGAACTTCGGATACGATTTGTCCAGCCTTAACGATGTCGGGTAAAAGCGAATTCAGGATGGCTTGCTTCGTAGCAATGGAAGCTTCGATTTGTCTTGCCGCTATTTCTTTCAGATCCATAATCATTTCTCTCTTTTGGACCGAATTCGAACCAAAACGGATTCCAATTCCTTCTTAGCTAAATCGAATTCGTATAAAGATACATTCTCCGAATGGGGAGAATTTCTATTTCCGCTTACGTTCAAAAAATACAATTCCTTAGAAACCATTTCGCGAACTCGTCCCGCCGAATTTTTGTGAAAGAATTCTTCGAATTCTTTTCCTAGAAAAATCAAAAGCACCGCAAGAACATTCGGCCTAAGATTGATAATTACCTGTTGGCTCCAGATCGGTTCCCAGTTTAGAATTTCCTTCCAGGAATCCGATGATTTTTTTAATTCAGGCTCTTCCTGCAAAACCGCCCAAGATTCTTCTTCCCAATTTGGTTCCTGAATTCCCGAGAGGATTCCTTTTAAGCTTTTTGGATCGGAGGATAGAAGTCGATTCAACTCCGTTTCCGTCAAAAAAACGACTCCGGTAACCTTTCCGTTCTGCTCGGTTAAATAATTTCCAGTCGCTAAAACCAACGAATATTCTCTACCGGATTTTTCCTTTCCTTCAAGGCGAAAGAGATGTCGATTATTCTTAGTCAGCCTTAAGTTCGGCGATTCAAAAATAGGACCGCTCGATTTCTTTCTAGTGAGAAAAAAACGGTCCACTTTTTCCCGTAGATCTTTCAATTCCCAAGTATATCCGCGACTATCACGAACCGAAGGTTCCTCTTGCTCGGCTTTACTTCGATCCGATTTTCTCCAGAAAGCGAACCTCTCCCAAAAGGAGGATCTTTTCTTTTTTTTCGCCATCTTAACCTTCGTAATCTTCCCGAAGATTGGAAGGTCTCTGAATAAGCTTCTTCCCCAATTCGTATATTTTTGCTTCTTTTAAGAAGGTCGAATACGCGGAAGAGATCGCTATCGCAAAACCGGGAAACCCATCCAGTATCCCTAATTTAAAAAAATAAATTTCAAGGAACTTTCCGAAAGGTTTGTATATTGTCCGAAGTAAGGAAAAATGTCTTCCTTTTCTGGCCCTGGTCCAAGCCACGATCGAAGAAAACTTATTTATGGTATCAACTTGTTGAGCCAGATCCCTGAAACTATAATGAAGGATATCCCCTTCGACTTTGATTCCTTTTCCTTCGACGACGAGATAGTCGTGAGGATTTTCGCCCGCCCACCGAGCTTTGGATTTTCGGAAAATCCTGAATTTCGTCTGTGGATACCATCCCGAAAAACGAATGAATCTTCCCATATGATACGTAAGCCTAGCGGTTTTGAGCCCGTCTAAAGATCCATCGTCTGGAATATTCAGAAAATTCCGAAGAGATTGTTTCAATTCTTCGCTAAGTCTTTCATCTGCGTCGAGTGATAGTATCCATTCGTTCTTACATAAGGAGATGGCATCGTTTTTTTGCTGCACATGCCCTCTGAATTTTTGGGAAAAGAATTTTACTTCGGGAAAAGACCGGCAGATTTCCTCCGTTTTATCGGTGCTATCCGAATCTAGAATAACGATTTCCTCCGCAATATCTCGGCAAGAGCGAATACAATCGGCAATATTCCTTTCTTCGTTATACGTGATCACCGCCACGGATAATTTTTTCGCGAATCGTTGGACCGAGGAGGAAGAAACGCTCGAAATCGATCCTTTCTTTTTTTTGTGAGAGCCTTTAGCGGATTCTAGCGATTTTTCAGACATGGATATAAGGATCAAATCCTACCAAAGAATTCGATCGGGATTCCAGGATAAGAGCTTTTCTTCCCTTGTCAGCGGTTTTTTATGGAAATCCGACAGGAAATAACCGGCGGTTTTTCCGTTCGTTCGTATGAAAGTACCCGCTTCTCAGAATCGACATTCAGGATTTCAGAACCTAACTTCTATCGCCGTGCGTGGGTCTTTCTATTCTTTCCTTCTATTTTTATCCGCGTTTCCATTATCAGTCTCTATCTCTCAAGTTTTCGCCGGGCTATCCATCTTTTTCTTTCTACTTTCCGGACCTAGTCATTGGCAAAAAATTCGACCGTTTCTAGTTCCTTGGTCCTTCATACTGATCGCCTATTTTCTAGTTTTCTTATCTTCATTGATTCATATAGAAGAATACGCTCGTTTCTGGAGAAGCTTTACGAGAGAATCCGAAGCCGGCGACTTTTGGTTAAGTTTCTTATTTCCCATCGGAGCTGTCCATGCCTCGAATAAGGATAATGCAAAACTTTTGAGGGGCTTTCTATGGTCGTCCCTTGTACTACTTTTGGTGTCCGGTTTCGTTTCCATTTTCAGCGAATATCGTTTAGGGAAATTTATTTCCAACGGATTTCAAAACGCCCCCGGAGATCGCAGACAACATCCCGCAGGTCTTCTCTTTGGACTGCAGACTTATTTACCGATAGGTTTGATGAACACTCATTTAACGTACGGAGGCCTCCTCTCTCTTTATCTACCGGGGATATTCGCGAATTTTTGGGAATCCATAAGAAGCCGATCTCTTTCCCGATTCTTACTGTTTAGCGGTACGTTTTTAATTTCTTGCTGGATATTTTTATTGAACCAAAGCAAGTCAGCTTGGTTAGGAGTTGCTTTCGTCTGCCTCTTTATTTTATTGCGATTCGTTCTAGAAACGAAATGCCATTTAACGGGAAAGGGTTTTCTAAAAGGGATCTTGGCGACTGTTCTGTTGCTAACGGTATTAGGAACCGGAATCAAATTCTTATACGAACAAAATTGGCTTTTGCAGAGAACCGTTTCCCAAACGCTGCAGGTGCAAACCCCGGAAAACCAAAGATATTGGATCTATAAAAATAGCATCCCGCTTTTACAACTTACTCCGTTTTTAGGAGTCGGAGGCGGTAAATTCAAATCCTCACATAAGAAAATTTCGGAGAATACGATTTCCCGGCAGGAGCAACTTTGGTACGAGTTGGAAATTACGCCTAACGTTCATGCGCATAATGACCTGCTCCAATTTTCCATCATCGGTGGATGGGCAAGCGCGTTGTTCCTTGTCTTGTTTTTCTTTTTTCTGTTTCGACGGATCGGTATCTCCGACCCCGACGAAACAGGACCTTCCGTGATCGGCGTCGGATCTTTATGGGTCGCGGGCTTTTTTCAATGCTATCTGTTGGATGACGAAGTTGTACTTCCCTTTTATGCGCTTGCAGGAATACTATTTGGACAACAGGGGAAAAAATCCCTCGCTTCGGTTAAATTCACTGGAATTGTGCTATTGATTCCTTTTTTACTCAATCTAGTTTTCTGGACATTCCGGCTCCGAACACCGACCGAGTTGGCATATTCACGACAGGTCAAGTCTACTGATCCGGTCTATGCCAAACAGTTGGAAGACCGAATTTTGCCGTTTCGTATAGCGGTAAAGGAACGGACGAATCGCTTAGACAAGGCGGTAACGGTTCCAAGTAATTGGGGAAGTATTCCCGCTCAAATTGAAGGATGCCTAACGCACCGATTTCCGAATCCTCCGGCGCTTCGAAAGGAGCCGTTTCAAATTGGTATCTATATCCGACCGGAAGCTTCCAATCCTCCTAAAGAAATCAAAATTATCGTAGTCGGTCGCGAGTCTTTCGACGAAGACCAGCTATACTGGTCTCACTCGCAAAACGATTTAGCGACTAATACGATGAAATTAACGCAAGGTTGGAATAAGTTCACTTGGAAGGAAACGTCGCTACTGCAACCGTCTCCGAGATTCCCGGATGGAGTTTTCTTTCGAGATTTTAAGATTTATTGGATGGGGTATGATCCTGCAAAACCTATGGATTTACCCGCTTTAGATTTCGGCGATCTATGCGATTTCAAGCTGTGAGCTGAATTTTCAAAATGGTACCTGGAGCGGGACTTGAACCCGCACGAGCGTGAACTCACAGGATTTTAAGTCCTGGGTGTCTACCGATTCCACCATCCAGGCAAGAGAACTAGGCGTTTTGTTCCCAAGCAGCCAGGCGTCGCCCGGATTCGAACCGGGGATCAAGCTTTTGCAGAGCCATGCCTTACCACTTGGCCACGACGCCGTTATGAGGTATGTTTTCGTCAAGGGGTAAGGTGTCAATAGAAATCTACGGATTAGGTTATTCCCACTCGATCGTCCCCGGCGGCTTGTTCGTTAAATCAAAGAACACATACCGGATCTTAGAAATCGATAGGAGACTTTTTTCTAGCTCACCTAAAACTTCCGGCTGCAAAGGAAAGAAACTCGCAGTCATCGCTTCCTGTGAGTTCACAGGTCGCAGAACGATACTTCTTTCTTCCGGAGAATTACCGATAGGAAGTAAGACGACGGGCATTTGCCAAATGTCTCCGTAAATTTTCCGTTCTTGTAAGACATTTTCGACAATCGCATCCGCTTCACGTAATAGGTCGGAATTTTCTTGATCCAGGTCGAGTCGCTGAAACGGAAAATTCAAATCCTTCACGGAGACTTTACTCGGAGCCACCAAGAGGACGACTCGATTCACGGAAGAACTCCGATTCGTGATATGGGTAGAAATTTTATTCCAGTCGTCCCAATTTTTATGCCCCGAAAGAACCGCGCAATGCGCGTACGAGCGTCTGTCCCCTTTTACCCCTACCGAAGCGACGGGTAGAAGTTTCCCGGAAACTCCCGGAAATTCTTTTAGAATAGTCTCGAGTTCGTTTTGGACTAGTTCGCTTGTATCTTGTTTTTGCGAAATCATCCTAACGACTAAGCCGGGACCAGGAAAAGGATGGCGTAAGGTCCATTGCTTCGGAAGGCCGAGATAGGTGCCTAACTCCCGAACCTCGTCTTTATACAGATCCTTAATCGGTTCGACTACCTTACCCTCTTCCATTAATTTCTGAATCGCTTCGACTCGATTATGATGCGTCTTAATAGTATGAGAATGCTTTGTTCCGCCGCTTTCAATCGTGTCCGGATAGATTGTTCCTTGTCCGAGTAGCCATTCATCGGAATTCAGACCCAGTTCTTTCGCGCAATCTTCCTGGGCTTGCAGGAATAAGTTTCCCACGATTTTTCTCTTTTCCTCCGGATCGGTTTTTCCTTTTAAATTGGAATAAAAAAGATCCGACGCATCGTGTATATGGAGATGAATACCTTGGGAACCTAAATTTTCCTCCAGATGCCTAACTTCGTCTTTCCGCATAAATCCGGTGTCTATTAAAACTCCCTTAACCCTATCTTTCCCCAATGCCTTGGTGAGCAATAAATAGGAAACGGTGGAATCGACTCCTCCGGAGACGAGTAAAAAGACTTTTTTATCGGAAGGAACCGTTTTGCCCAGTTCCTCTTCCTTTAAAGAAAGATACTGAGTTAGATCCCAAGTATTTTCAGCGCCGCATATCTTAATGAAATTTTTTAGGAGTTCGTTTCCTTTTTCAGTATGAGTGACTTCCGGATGAAATTGAATTCCGAATTTCCTTGCAGAGAGATTCTCGACTACCGCAAATTTGCAATCCAGGGAGGAAGCCGTGACTTGAAATCCGTTCGGTAAGCGAACGACTTCGTCGCCATGGCTCATCCAAACCACTTCTCCGCCGGCATAACCTTTTAGGAGTTCGGATCCATTTTGGGGAACTAGATCCAAGGAAGCTTGGCCGTATTCTGCGATACCCGCCTTTTTTACTTCTCCCCCCAAAAGTTTCATCATCAATTGATGGCCGTAACAAATACCTAAAACCGGAATGTCTAAATCGAAGACCCGAGCCGATATGGAGGGTGATCCATCTTCATAAACGCTTTCCGGGCCGCCGGAAAGAATTAATCCGGCAAGTCCCTGATACGTTTCTTCGGATTCATCATCCGAAAGAATTTCCGAATACGCTCCCAATCTTCGGATCCTGGAAGCGATTAAATGAGCGTACTGACCGCCAAAATCGACGACGCCTATGACTTTACGTTGGTTCATTGCGAGAGAGTTCCGCCATCCGGAGAACCGGCTTAGTAAAAGGATTCACAGGGAGAAGCTCCGGAAAACTCTGGTTTCGGAGGAGGACGAATGGACGACCGACAGCAAGAAACAGGAGCATCTTCCTACGACGGAAGGCAGGATCATATTCCCACCCTGAAACTTCCCGAGATAGAATCTTTCGCCAATGTGTACGAAGGGAAGGATTACACAATCGATTTTACCATACCCGAGTTCACCGCGGTTTGCCCTAAAACCGGGTTGCCCGATTTTGGAACCATCGAAATCAGTTACGTCCCTCGAGATCGCTGCATCGAATTGAAGTCGCTAAAGGAATATATTTTAGCGTTCAGAAATCTCGGAATTTTTCATGAAAACGTTGTAAATCGAATCCTAGAGGATTTAGTAAAATCAGTGGAACCGAAATTCGTGCGTGTAAAAGGCGATTATAATCTACGAGGCGGAATTAAAACCGTCGTCACTAGAGAATATCGTTTAGAAGGCAACTAGAGAACTATGGAACCGGGAAGTTGGATCGGCTATCTCGCCTCTATTCTAACGACGATATCTTTCGTTCCGCAGGTAGTTAAGGTGGTCTTAGAAAGAAAAACTAGAGATATCTCGCGAAACATGTATATCGTTTTATCCGTTGGCGTCGGTCTCTGGCTGGCTTACGGAATCATCCGTGAAGATTTGCCGATTATTCTGGCAAATGCATTTACCCTGTTTTTGACTACGACGATTCTCTACTTCAAATTGAAAGAAAAGGAAGAATCATAATTCAATGCTTGATCTAAAAGAAAAACGTCAGGAAGACAAAAATTGCTTCCTGACGTCCGTTCCCAAGCGAGTCCGTTATTTATTTTGGAAGCGCTTGTTCTTTTAGAGACTTGCGTTGGTTCTCCAAATCTTTCTTAGCATCATCCATCGATGATTTTACTTTTTCCTTTTCTTCGGCACCGGATTTGCGTATTGCTTCTCTTTCTTCTTTACCGGCATTTTTAGTATCTTCTAAAAGTTTGCGATTTTCTTCTTTCGCGCCTTCGATCAGATCTTTATTTCTTTGCTTTTGATCTTCCAATCCTTGGAGTATTAGAGCTTTATTTTCTTGGAAATCTTTTAAAATTTCTTGGATTTTGGCTCTCTGCTCTTCCGTAACCGATTGGATCGTAGCGGAATCATTTTCTAACTCTTGACGCTCGGCATCGGAAAGTTCACCCTCGGTGAGTTCTTTTCCGTCGGAGCTGATTTTTTTACCGGCATCCGCGACGACTTGTTTGTTAGGATCGTCCGCGTCGGTCACCGAAACGGATCCGTTGGACACCAATGTATTTGCAGTCTTACCATTATCCTCTACTTGGAAATCCGTTCCGCGTACGGAAGCTACGACAGTCGGTGTAGAGACGTTGAATTGGCTGGTTTTTCCCAATTTGGTTGTGACTTTCGAAAAGATTTTTCCTTTATTCAGATTGAGATCGGCAAAGATTTCTCCGTTTTTGGAATCCACGAAGATCTTCTTCATTGCAAGAACGGTGTTTTCCTTAATCCGAATTACGACTCCGTCGGCAAGCTGAAGGTCGGCATACGAATCTTTACCGGTTTCGATGCGATCTTCCGGTAGTAAAAAGGAATTCACCGCTCCCGGCTTCTCCTTTCCAACTTTGTCGAATAATTTAACGGTTCCTTTTGCGAATGTGATCACCCCACCCTGCAAATCTTCCTTGGCTTTGCGACAATCCGCCAACATCGCCGTCACAATAAGTACTAAAACGATAGTAATACGTTTCATGTAGTTCTATTTCTCCCTTGGGAAATTGCTTTCCGGGAAGAATACATATGAAATAAATTTCCGTCCACATTTTTCCGGGCAAATTCCGGTAGCTATTAGAAAGTTCCGAACGGTCCATTTTTGGCCTTCTCTCGGTCTTTCCCATGAAATTTCGAAGGTCGATTTGCATCTCTGACGGATTCGGCTTCTTTAAGCAAGAAGCATTTATCAAGGCCCTGCTCTGCTCTCCGAACCGGAATACTCCTTTCATACGAAGATTGTAACTATTCCATTTTGGCGAGGTTCGGCTTTTCAGGAAAACTTATCATAGTCGGAGAATTCGAGTGGAAAGGGGTTGCTCTCCCAGCCCAGTATCGAAACTGTAGCTTAAGAACCCGTTTTCCGCTAGCAGTCAGGAAACTTTTGAGGAGAACCTAGCCTATGGCACAGACTAAAATAGCCTATGTGGACAAGGATAACTGCACCTCCTGTAATCAGTGTGCGGATAACCTTCCGAAATATTTTCAAATGGACGATAACGATACTTCTGAAACTCACATCGGTGGAGATCAGATTAACCAAGCTCCGATTCCGGAAGAGGAATGGAAAATCGTTCAGAAAGAAATGGATGAATGCCCAGGCGAGTGCATTCATTGGAAAAAGTGATTCTTATCGATTGATAAGTTTTTCTTTCAACTAAAAGCAAAAAGGCGGGTTAACACATCCCGCCTTTTTTTTAATATTCCTGTTCGGAACGCGTAGATCCGAGTAATTCGTCCGGAATATCTTCCACCCTATCTCCGATTTGGATCGCAAGTCGATTTCCGACTCGACCCGGCAGACATTTGAATTTTTTTCTCTCTCCTACTTTCACGAGCATATCGGCACGAGTCGTGGTATTTTCCAGCTTAACCACGTCTCCAACCGTTAAGTTCATAAAATCCAAAATCGAAATATCAACGGACCCGACTTCCGCTATCACAGGAATCTGAACCTGATCCAGTCGCTCTTGAATAATCGATCTGTTTTCATCCAGCTCACCCTTTCGGATCGAAGAATACCAATACTGCGCCGAAAGTTTATTAATGATCGGCTCGATCGTGATATAAGGAATACAAAGGTTGGTTAACCCTTCTACTTCCCCGATTTTGGTCTCCAAATTGATTAAGACCACCATGTCGTTGGGCGGAACCACCTGGGCAAACTGCGGATTCGTTTCTATGTTTCCCAATCGAGGTCGAAGATCGATCACAGTCGACCAAGCTTCTCTCATGTTTCCCAGGATTCGAACGATAATCCCTTCCATTACACTCATCTCGATTTCGGAAAGTTCCCGGGAGATCTTTGCAGTCTCACCCTTGCCCCCGAAGAGACGGTCGATAATCGTAAACGAAATGGAGGGATCGATTTCTAAAATCGCGGATCCTCGTAATGGATCCATATTAATGACGGCTAGAGTCGTAGGATTCGGGATAGACCGGATGAATTCCTCGTAGGTCAACTGGTCGACCGCTGCCACGTGCACATGGACGAGTGCTCGTAGCTGTGCCGATAAGCCGGTCGTTGCCAATCGCGCAAAGGTTTCGTGCATCATCTGCAAGGTACGGATTTGGTCTTTTGAGAACTTATCCGGTCGCTTGAAATCGTAGATTTTAACCTTCTTCTGTTCACCTACTGAGGAATACTCGTCTTCGCTAACTTCTCCGCTAGATATGGCGTTAAGTAGAGCATCGATTTCATCTTGCGATAGAATTTCGGTCATTTCCGTACCTTTGCTAAAAGATTGGCAACCTTCCAAAAGGCCCCGGTTTCTTCCGGAACCCTTCGAAGTGTAAACTCGTATTCGTAACGTACCTGGACTTTATTCAATCTACGTTCCACGGCGACTCTTACTTTCGCCAAGTTAGAGTTTATTTTATCCACACTGAGAATTTTATAATATTGTAGCACACCAGCGCGGTTTTCCGTCAGGAATTTTCTAAATTCTTCCAGGATGAAGTCCTTTTCGGATTCCTCGGCTTGCGCCCAATCCCGGGAATAACGATCATAAGCCTGAACATACTCCGGGAAATGAATCCATTTAAAATGCAATTTCCAATTTCCTTTCTTTTCGGCGCCTAGGAACAGATGAATTACTTCTTCCGGTTCTAAACCGTCGATGACCGGATCCTGATAAGGAACCCCCGGCAAAATCCAATCCTTTCGCCTTTCTTCCACGGAAAAATACGGATGGTTTTGGGATCGCACAAAATGATCCCTATACTCGGATATATTTGGGTAGAAGTAAGCGGTCACAAAATACTTTTTTCCGGCTTCCAATTCGTAAAGTTGATCTAACCGGATTTCCTTTGAAAAGGTTTCATCCTTGTGCAGAATGATTTCCTTTACCTCGTCTCCAACTAAATTCTCCACCCTATTTCGTCGACGAAGCACGGAATCCACCTTCGGTTCCTCTTCGATTTTCGATACAGTTCTACCGTCTTCGTCTCTTACGATCACTTGGAAGGAACGTAGATCCCTACCGTAGGGAAAAATTCGAAGCACCTCGTTTCCGGTATTTCTTACCGAGAGTAACGCTTTCACCGGCTCGTTTTCACGGTATTGCATCTTTGGGAGCTTTAGATCAACGATTCCCTGTTGCCGAACATAATTTTCGGAGACCTCTCCCCTTGCGTCCCTCTTCGGATATGCGTTTATCGTTTGATAGGCTAAAAATAGTAGTATTATGCAAATCCGAACGAGATTCATCCCAGTACCTTTCAAAATCAACCGAGAGATAAACATACCGACTCGGTTGGAAACCTATTTAAAGGTTCCTCGTACAATCTTTCGGCAAAATCGGAAGAAATCCTTCCAAAAAACCCTGGTTTACTATGAAATTAAAGGGGAGAAACGTCTTCCGTTAGGAGTTTGGACCGGCGTCTTCGATGATATAATCCGCGATTCGGATCAGCCTTTTTAGGATAGGTCGAATCTTTCCGTATTCTTCGTAGCATTCCTGCATTCTTTCCAGCAGCGGCGAGATGAGCGACGCCGTCTTCGGTGAGATGTACAAACTGGAAATATTCTCTTCGGACAGTTTATCCGCAGAATCCAAACTTTCAAAAAATTTATGTAATTCCTTGATCAGCGATTCGTCCGCCAAGTCGTTCCTCTCGAATGTACCCTCAATTTTGAGAATATAATCCATCAGAGTCTGCTTAAGTTTGGCTTCGTCTTCTGTCGGACGTCTTTTGCCGGTCATTGAATTTACTTTGCTATATCGGGTCATCGCCTCTTCATAAGCCTGACTAACTGATTCCCGAATCTTCCGAACGACTCGAAAAATTTTGAGAATCTTCACAAAGTCTAAAGATGATTCTCCCTCCGATTTGGCGTCGATAAGAATCGATTCCTCTTCCTTTTCATCCAAATCCAACGCCGCCAAGGCCTCTAAAACCTTGGCCGTCCCCCCGGCTCCTGAGGAAGTACCGATCTCCTTTGCGATTAGGAAATAAGTTCTCTTATTCCCGTCGGAACTCATGGATTCACAGTTCTCCTGTCGACGATCAAGATACGCCGAATGATGGATTTTGAGTTCCCGGAAGCCACGATTTTATCCACAACCTCGGCTCCTCGAACGATCTGACCAAAAACCGTATGCAGGCCATCTAGGTGCGGCGTGTCGACCTGATTGATGAAAAATTGAGAACCGTTTGTGTTCGGTCCCGCGTTTGCCATCGCAAGCGCTCCTTTAATGGCTCGATGGCTATTTACGACCTCATTGTACCGATAGCCGAGACGATACAGCACTTCCATGACTGAGAGATTCTTAGCCTGCTCGAAGTTCTTTTCAAACTCTTCCTTCTTGTCTTCGAATTCCCTCATGCTCTTGATCCCCATTTCCTGAATTACGACTCTTTGTAACTGCCCGGTATAATATGGAACCTGCCCGACTCTCTGTTTATCCAAACCTAGAGATTTTGCATTGATTTCATCTTCAAATCTGTAACCCGGCCCTCCGGTTCCGTCTCCGTTGGGACATCCGCCCTGAACCATAAAACCTTCGATCACTCGATGAAACGTAAGTCCGTCGTAAAACGGTTTCTTTTGCTTCTGACCGTTTCTGGCCGTAAATTCTTTTTCACCCTGGGCCAAATCGATAAAGTTTTGCACCGTCTTAGGAGCGTCCTTGTCGAAAAGTTCGGCGACTAAATCGCCCTGAGTCGTTTGTATCACCGCATAAATCCCGGGTTTGTCGGGAAGTCCCAGATAGTTTTGGTCTAAGCGATGAACCGTTACCTGCATTAAAGTATACGGCTCCGGTCGATATTTCTGCTCCGAATACGGATTATTTTTGCAGGCTCCGATTACGATGAAGCTTAGTAACGATAGTATTAAGAGACGATTCATTTTTCCATCCTTGGTAAAGATTTTAAGCAATCCAGTGCAATTTTTAACTGCTCGATTTGACGAGCCTTAGCTGTCCCACCGTAACTGTTCTTTTTATCTGCCGATAATTCCAAAGAAACGGCATTAGAATATTCTTCCCCTTTAAAGTAAGAAGAAATCGAGGTCCGAATATCTTCCGAAATCGTAAAAAGGGTCTCCCCTCTTTCACTGCATTCCGATACGAGTTTTCCGACAAGTTCATGAGCCGTCCGAAATGGCACGCCTTTCTCTCCTACAAGAAAATCTGCCAAATCCGTCGCAGTTGCAAAACCCTCTTTCAAGGAACGTTCCCCTCTCTCCGGGCGAAACTTCATTTCCCGAACCATGGCTTCTAATCCTTCCAGACTGATCAAGAGAGTGTCCACGGTATCGAACAAAGGTAGCTTATCTTCCTGTAAATCCCGATTGTATGTGAGCGGTAGACCTTTTAAGAGTACAACCATATGATTTAAATTTCCGATGACTCTTGCTGCCTTCCCTCGTATCAATTCTGCGATATCCGGATTCTTTTTCTGAGGCATAATGGACGAGCCCGTAGTTAACGCGTCGGGTAGCTTTATCAAACCGAATTCTTGAGAAGCATAAAGAATTAAGTCCTCACAAAACCGAGAAGCGTGAATCATGCATTGAGTGCTTGCAAACAAAAATTGTAAAAGATGATCTCTACCGCTAACCGCATCCATCGAGTTCGGAGAAATTTTTGACAGTTCCAATTCGGCTGCCAAAAATTCTCGATCGTTGGAATAATTTACCCCAGCCATAGCTCCGGAACCTAAAACCAATTCGTCATTCGTGGATCGAACGAACTGGAAAAAATCACGATCTCGTTTAAACATCCAAAAATACGCCAGGATAAATTGGGAGGCCCGAATCGGTTGTGCAACTTGCAGATGCGTGTATCCAGGGATAATCGTGCCTACGTTCGCCTCGGCTAAAGTATAAAGTGCCTCTAATAAAGAATCTAATCCCGCTTGGATATCCTGAATCCGACCGCGAATATAAAGTCTTACGTCTTGAGCGACCTGATCGTTTCGAGATCTGGCAGTATGAAGTTTTTTGCCGACCTCTCCCTTTAGCTCGGTCAGACGATTTTCCACATGCATATGGATGTCTTCTAAATCCGTGCGAAATTCGAACGAGCCGGATTCTATTTCCGCTTCGATGATACCGAGTCCGTCTACAATCGCTTCCAATTCCTTAGAGGTTAAGATGCCGATCTTTTCCAGCATCTTTGCATGAGCGCGACTTCCCTGCAGGTCTTCCTTAAATAATTTTTGATCGAAAGAAATGGATTCACCGATCCGCTCCATAATGGAAGAGGCTTTCTCTTTAAATCTGCCTCCCCAAAGTTTTCCTTTCTGATTTGCTTTATCTTGCACGAGTGTTCTCACTTCTCCGCATATGTTTGTAACCAATCACGAACAGTTTCCATATCTTCCTGGTCCAGTTTGGCTTCCGGATGTAAAATTTTATAGTCCCAAAGAGGCATTTCTCCTTCTTCTATCTCCTCTAAAATTTTCTCGGCGAGATCGGCTTTTTCGGAGGGTTTTAAATCTTCCCATTCGGAAAAATTGAGTTCGTCCTTCCCTTCATCTACATGACGTATCAGGTAGAGTGAAACGGGAAATATTCTCGAATACCATGGCCATTTCACTAAATCCGAATGGCAATCGTAGCAGGATCTGCGAAAAATCTTTTTGACGCTTTCTTCCGTTTGGATTTCCTTAGCATTCTTCCCTGACGGGAATTCTACTGGGACGAACTGTAATCCCAGAAACAGGACCGATAGTCCGATTCCGAGGCGAATCGCGATTCTTTTCATCGTTTTCCCGCTAGCGTAGTGAAAGGGAATGGATTTTGGAAGTAGAATTTTCCCGTTACCGAGATCGAATGATGAACTTTCTACAAGATGGACATACGATTAGCTACCTTTGGATCGGCGTAGGCCTTTTCTTAATGGTTGCCGAGTTATTCATACCGGGAACCTTCGTCGTATTTTTGGGAATTTCTGCGGTCATGGTAGGTTCTCTTTCCTATTTTTTTGAATTCAATATATGGATCCAAGCCGGGTTATGGGCAGGCTGCTCGGGTTTCTTAATTTTACTCGGAGGCGCGGCTCTTCGTAGATTTTTCCCTTCTAATAGCGAGCGCGCCGTCTTAAATCCTGAAGACGGCCCCGGCAGAATCGTTCCCGTAATAAAAGATATTTTGGTGGAAAGAAAGGGTGGAAGAATTTTATTCCAAGGCACAGAATGGGATGCCGTGAGTAAAACCAAACGGATTCCCTCGGGACGCAAAGCTGAGATTATCGAAAGGGAAAATTTGACCTTTATCGTTAAACCCGTCGATTTACCCGACGAGTCTTAATCGCATTTTTAAAATTTAAGCAGAAAGGGAGGTTTGGGAAACGAAATGTTTTACTTTACCTTAATTTTTATCGCGGTCATCTATATAGTCCGAAAAACGTTTATCATCGTTCCTCAGAACTATAGTTTTTTAGTGGAAAGATTGGGAGTATTTCGGGGAGCTCTTCCTGCCGGATTTCATTTTCTAATTCCACTTATCGACCAGGTTCGATACCGGCAGAATTTAAAAGAGATCGCCATGGATATCCCTCCTCAAACTTGCATTACCAAAGATAACGTTTCCATTCTCGTGGATGGAATCTTATATCTTAAGCTAGTCGATCCTTATAAAGCCTCGTACGAAATCGAAAATTTTCAAAATGCGACAGTCCAATTGGCTCAGACCACTCTCCGTTCCGAAATAGGAAAACTGGTTTTAGATCATACCTTTTCGGAGCGCGACGATATCAATGCAAACGTCGTCCGGGCTTTGGACGAAGCCACCGATCCGTGGGGAATCAAGGTGACTCGATATGAAATTAAAAATATTTCTCCCCCAAAAGAAATTTTGCATGAAATGGAGGAACAGGTAAAAGCGGAACGAGTTAAACGGGCCGAAATCACAATTTCCGAAGGGGAAAAATTAGGCCGTATCAACCGGTCTATGGGAGAGCGCCAAGAAGCGATCAATCTTTCCGAAGGCGAGAAAATTAAGAAAGTAAACGAGGCCGAAGGAAAGGCTCAAGAAATAGAACTAATCGCGACTGCAAAGGCGAAAGGAATCCAGCTAATCGCGAACGCCATCGGAAAAGACGGCGGTCCGGAAGCCGTCAATTTACAAATTACCGAAGATTATCTCACCGGGTTAGGTGAGATCCTGCAAAAGGCCAAAACGACCGTTCTGCCTACCGAGATAGCGGGTGTAGTAAGCTTTTTTGAAGGCGTCTCCAAAGTGACGAACAAATTACCGAACATCGCCGAGATCAAGGAGTAAAAACGAGTATGGAATTAAGTGGCTTTAAATACGCGTTTACGGGAATTTTTTGGTTCGCGTTTACTCTTTATCTTGCATATAAAATATATCGATCCATTCGCATCGTCTCCGCTCAAGAATGCATTATCGTAGAAAGATTAGGTCGATATAATAGAACCCTTCATGCGGGATTTCATATTCTGATTCCGTTCATAGACGAGGATTCATACTATCATACTCTGAAGGAGCAGGCCATCGATGTTCCTCCTCAAACCTGTATCACCAAAGATAACGTTAAGGTCGAGATGGATGGAATTCTTTATTTAAGAGTCCTGGATCCTCAAAGGGCCAGCTATGGAATCGACGATTACCGATTTGCCGTTACGCAACTCGTACAAACGACAATGCGCGCGATTATCGGTACCATGGATATGGATACAACGTTCGAGACCCGCGAAGTGATTAACAGTAAAATCTTAGAAGTCTTAGATCAAGCGGCCGAACCTTGGGGAGTGCGAGTCAATCGATATGAAATCGTGAACATTACCCCCCCGAAATCAATTATAGAAGCGATGGAAAGGGAGAAAAAAGCTCAGATCACTAAGAAGGCGCAAATCTCCCTGTCGGAAGGCGATCGTGATTCTAGGATCAATCGATCTCTGGGCGTGAAAGAGGAAGCGATCAACAAATCCGAAGGAGAAAAGCAGAAACGCATTAACGAAGCGGAAGGCTTAGCTACGGAAATCGAATCGATAGCGGAAGCTACTGCAAAAGGTATTACTCTCTTAGCATCCTCGATCAAGACTACCGGTGGAAAAGAAGCCGTAAAGTTGAGAATTGCTCAACGATTTATTAAAGAGATAGAGAAATTAGGACAAGAAGGAACTGATCTCGTTCTGCCATTAAACCTTTCCAATTTCAAATCGGTAATGAAAGCGGTCTTAGGCGGAGAATCCAAAGCATAGAAATTCTTCGGAACCTCGGATTTTCTCCCGGGGTTCCGATCGCTTGAATAAGATTACATCAATCTCCTATCCGGATTGACAATCTCCGTAATTCTAATTCCATAATAATCGTCTAGCACGACTAGTTTTCCTTTTCCTACCAATTTACCGTTGGCTAAAATATCCAAATCCTCGCCGACGGCGCTGTCCAATTCAACAACCGCACCTTCGCTCAATGCCAAGACATCTTTAATGTACATGTTAGTACGACCCAGTTCGACGGTTAATGCAATATTTACGTCAAGGAGTAGATTTAAATTCGCCGTATTGGAAGTCGAAGAAGACGTCCTAGATGTCTGCTTAGGCGGAGCGGGAGTCGAAGAAGGTCCAAGTGCCGCGGCAATATCCGCAAAGGAAGGTGCACCGCTACCGCCCCCACCGGAACTTCCGCCGCCTGCATCGCCGCCCAAAAGTGAATCGAGCTCCCCGCTCAGGTTAAAATCGGCAGACCCGCCGCCTGCTGGAGCCGCACCGCCCCCTCCACCGCCGCCGGTTAAAAGTGCGTCAATATCGTCTTGAGAAAGGGATCCTTCACCCATAAGGGATTGCCTCCAAGGGGTCTTTCTATTTTCTTCGACAGTACCGAAGGATATTACAAGATAAATTCTTCCGGAGAACTTATGAAATCAGAAGATTCAAGCTCAAACAAAGGAACCCCCGCCGGCCATTTGGATTTTAGCAGGGCAAAGGAACTTTTGCTACGAGAATTACTTTCCTCAGGCGTTCCGGAGAATGAACTTCCCTCCTTTACACCCGATAAAAAGGACGTAAAGATAGAATTCCCTACCCCTCCTATCGATAAATCCCAGCTTTTAGACTGCCTGCAAATCGTAAAAAACCATATCGAAAATCTGAGAATTCATACTTTCGAACCCGGATACTATTGCCTTCAAGCGCTAAACGAAAATATCTTTGAAACTAAGAATCTGCTCGATAATGCAAAATTTCGTTTTTACTCGGGCAGAACTCATAATCGGGTAGAGATCACCAAGAAAGGCGATTTTACGAGGGAAGAAGTTTTTGCGGCGATCGATTTATTTCGGTATCTGAGGCAATCCAAAAAGGAATCCGTTCAAAACCCCAAGGAACTTTTACTCCGACTCGGTATCGAAGTTTATGATCCCGAAGAAGCCAAAAAAAAAGGGGACTGGTTTACATTCGACGCAGTCGCAGGATATGCCGATGTTAAACAGCAAATTTTAGAATCCATTATCCTCCCTTTGAAATCACCGGAAACCTTTGAAGAAGTCGCAAAATTGACGAGGAAATTTCCGGGTCGCACAAAGCCGAGAGCGATTTTGTTGGAGGGAGAACCCGGCGTCGGCAAGACGACTATGGCAAAGGTAGTCTCTTGCATGACTGGCATCCCGTTAATATATGTTCCGGTAGAATCAATTTTAAGCAAATATTATGGAGAAAGCGCTCAAAATATGGCCTACGTTTTCGACGCTGCGGCTTTATTCCCCTCCTGCCTCCTGTTCTTAGATGAAATTGATTCCTTGGCCGGATCTCGAGACGACGGACTATTTGAAGCCACCAGAAACATACTTTCGGTCCTATTAAGGAAATTAGATGGATTCGAAGGAGGACAAAAATCGGTCACTTTAGGGGCAACCAACCGTAAACAGGACTTAGACCGTGCTTTAGTTTCTCGATTTGACCGATCCGTCTACTTCCCTCTTCCCAATTTGACCGAAAGAGCCGCTATTTTGGGGAATTATGCGATTCACCTCACCGAAAATGAAAAAATTCTGATATCGGAAAGGCTGGAGGGTAAATCGGGAAGAGACTTAAGAGATTTCTGCGATTTTACGGAACGGCGTTGGAGTTCCAGTTTGATTGAAAAAGGATTGAAGCCGGTTCCCCCACCGTATGAACTGTATCTGGAAATTAGTTCAAAAACTGGAAAATAAACGTTTTAACTCGCGAAAATGTAAATCTTAGATTCAATCTGGAGTCTATTTTTCCGATACTATATACAGGGATTTTTCGGAAAACCGAGAAGTTCAAATCCGCTTATTAAAAGTACCAAGGAATAGGGGACAATGAAACGCAAAATCGCATTTTGCCTCGCCATTTTGGCAGTAACCGGCCTATTGGATGCCCAACAACAGAACCAACAAGGCCAAAAGAAGGATGATCTCCAAGCAGGAGCAGCAATCCTAGACACTGAGAAAGGCTTAGATGAGCGCCTCTTCGAGCTGAACCAAAGACTTACCCGTCATACGGTTCTAATGAAGATGAAGGTTCGAATCCTCCCTTTCCGCACCGTTCTTTTTAAGGGAAAAGGAAACGGCGACGAATGTGTTCCGACCGTTAACCAAGAAGATCCGGCAAACAACTGCATTCGCGTAGAAGTTTACGATTTCATTAAGGATGACGAGCGTGGACAAGGAAAACTTGTGCAAGGCGGTTTGGCGAAATTTGTCGAAATCTATTTCGACGGCCAAAACAGCAACGATCCGGATCCACGCATGGAACCTCCAAGAAATATCGCTAAGCTCATCAGCAAAGTTTATAGAAATAACTTCCTCATCGAAGATAAGGTAGTTTCAGAAATCATCGATCGCGGACCGAATAGTCAACCGGCTCATAATGAAAAGGTTGAGATTTATTTCCAAAAGAACGGTTATCCTGAATACGGGCGCGGAGAAACTCCCGGAGAAAAAGGTGTTGGAAAATACATTCTGACCAGCGTAGAAAATACCAAAACTCACCCGCTCAGGAACGCTTTTAAAAAACAATTCTACGTAAAACATCTAGACGACTTTGATCGCCTTTTCACTAAAATTTTCGATTATAACGATCAGTTAGGGAACGAAAATTATAGAGAGAACGTTGATACACTTAAGGAATCACTGAAATACTAAGTGAGATATATTGTTCCCTGTTCGTCATGCCGAACCGAACTACGAATCCCGGTTAATCTGGGAAAGTTGACGGTTCGGTGTCCTCGGTGCTACCATTCCTTCATATTTGATCCGGACGATAAGGCCTCCCTTGTGGGCGGTCGGTATGAATTGGGATCGGAAGAAAATAGCAATCCTCGCTCGATGCGAGGATTTTTTCTTTTCTTAGAGGAACTACTGAGAAAGGCAAAAGAAAAAGTCTTACCTCGTAGGAACGAATCCTTCGGATGGCAGTCTCCGAATGCTCCACGCGAAACTTATCAGCAAGCGCCGCCTCGTTATACCGTAACGAAAAGCTTCGGTCAACGATTTGCTCGAAACTTACTAATCGCGCTCATTTTAATCGGGATTGCAAGAGCTTGCTTTTTTACGCAGGAAAGAATCATTTTTCAAGAGCAGACCGCCCCACCCGGTTTGGAAGAATCCGAGCCTCAAGCCCCTGACCCGTCCGTACCTGATGAGCATCGAGAGGAAGAGCGGCCTCAGTATGAAATTTAATTATGAATATACTGCTCTTATCTCGCGAAGATGAAACGGAAGATAAGAAATATAAAGTCACTGATCCGGTACGAATCAACCATATTAAGAATGTCTTAAAGAAGAACCCTTCCGATTCGATTAAGGCCGGATTTCTGAACGAGTCATTAGGAAAGTTCAAACTCATTCATATAGATCAGCAATATATTCTTGGCAGGTATACGAAACTCCTCGTTCCGAAAAGACGATCGCCTTCACTGTCATTATTTTCCGCCGTTCAAAGACCGCCCACCGTCGAAAAAATTCTTCACTTAGCCGGAACTTGGGGAATCGAGACGATCAAATTTCATACGACGAATCTCTCTCGCAACGAATACCTTACCTCCCCCGTTTGGAAATCCGAGAATTTGCGCGAGGCGCTAAGACTTGGAATGGAGCAAGGATGGAATGTCTTCGAACCGTCGGTTTCTCTCGGATTTTCCCGGCCTAGAGGGAACGAAAAGACCCTATATACCGGACAATTTCAGGAAGAACTTCGAGAATTCTCCGGTTCACTATTCTACTTAGATCGTAAAGGCAAGAGACTCGATTTCCTATTATCCAGCGAGAAGAACATTTCAAATGCCGGTTTTCTACTCGGACCTGAACCCGGATGGAGCGCAAAGGAAATGAAAAGATTTCGGGAATTAGGAGCATCTCCGCTTAACGTATCTTCCGCCATACTTCGGAGCGAGCAAGCATTGGCCTTTCTACTGGCTCAATGGGAGTTTGTTTTAAAAAGTAAGGGAATTAGAAAATAGAATTTTCTGCTCATCTTGAGCGGTAAACGTGTTGGAAGTGCTATTGTACACCCAACGTCGTACATCCTGCACTCGAATCGTTACGACACCCAAATTCAAAGCAACCTCGATCGCCCCCACCGCATTATTATCAATCTTAAACGCATCGCTGTTTTGAGTGAAGTTCTTCTTAGTATAATATCCTGATACCATGAATAAGCTGCCGATCGGAAGATATACTCCCACAAAGACTCGAGAGTGATTCGGACCGTTATAACGTTCCAAGTTCGTCTCGATTGACATTCTGTAAAAAGCTAAAATGATGGAAGTAAACGTTCCTTTTAAGCGAGGTCCGTTGGGATCGACGAGCTTAGCCGCCTGTAATTTCGTTTCGGGGATATTAGTGGCGACGTTCGATTGGAATCTTTCCAATTCGTAAAAGCTGTCAAAGTACATTGGAATATAATTCGAATCCATATTTCTATATTCCGGTTTGACTTTTAAATAAATATCTTTCCCGCCGAGTCGAAGGACGGTCCCGTAATGAGTACCTTTCGCATTATTTAAATTTTTAATCGTATTGATATCGTAGTATGGAGTGAGTTCCACATACTTAGAACTCAAAAGTTTATATTCGGCGTCCATTCCGGTTATCGTTAACCGGTCCGTGTACTGGACTAGGGGGTTATTATTCGCATCCAATCTTAAACGGCCCGTCGTATCGAAGGAAAGCTGGGTAGGAGCCTTGGTATCAAATGCGGTCGTATAACCGATTGCGAATCGATTCGCAAAATTATCCTGATTAAAAAACTCTTTCATCCTTTGCTGCGGAGTTTCCGGTTTTTTATCGATCGGAATCATTTCTTCTTTCTTCTCTTTTGTCTTTTCGTCCTCAACTAAGGCTCTATACTTCTCTCTATCTTCCGAATCGACTCCCGCATCCTCGTAGACTTTTCGACGTCCCGCCTCATCCGCAACATTGCCTTGGCCCACGGGTAACATCGAAAACAATTGAGACCTGCCTGTAAGGATGTCAAACAGCTTGAACGCTACAGCGAGCGGACGAACGTATACCCTTCCGGCTCCGACTTCGTGGGAATAAATGGAATTGGTAAATACTTGGACCCCGCCGAAATCGGAGTTGATATCGGACATTACTCCCACATTGTAATTATCGATCCTCTGGTTATTCACATACCTATTAACGATCGTTCCGTGACCGACATACCCGTCGTAAATTCTTCCAGCATAGATCGAAAAGGTCGTCTCTCCCGGCTTGTATACGCCGAAAGTTCCGTACCATATATTATTAATGAACCTCAGATACTCGCTCTTTTGATCATAATCGATTTTACGAATGCTTCCTATTTTTTGATTCGGGTCGGCCGGCGGAGTCTGGTAGATTAGAAAGTTTGCGGGCACGGTAAGAGACATTCCGAAATCCCCGCCGAAATTTAAGTTTAGAGTCGGAGCGATATAAAAATAATAGTTGTTATTGTATTTGTTAATCCCCGCGTCATAGGTAAACGGATCCGGGGGCTGCATATATTGTCTACCGGGTGGAAACCATAATTGCGCCTGTAAATCCATGGTCCCAGGAATAGGAAATGTAACCAATGCGAAGAGGAAGATTCCGGGGTATAGGATGCTGTTCTTTATTTTCGTAAATGCGTTTAATTTCATATTCCATCCCGGTGCAATTTACCGGATGTTCCTCTTCCAAACTTCGTAAAACTTAAGAATAGTATCTATAGTATCGTAAACTCGGAACGGAATCTGAATCAAATACCAGGACGAATACTCGCCGGTTTTCAAACCAAAATCGAATCTGAGGTGCGTTACATGAAAAAAGATTCCCAAGAACGAAAACCAGCCAATGAGAATGAATTATCCCTATTTTGGAAATATTTTTCCAAAGAAATGAAACCTACCCCATAAGGGATGCCTTACAGGAAGACTATTTCTTCGCACATTATTCTGTTATATTAAATTTATTATCTAATTTAACGTATTACTGCTTGACATACTTTTAAATATATCCCAGATATGATTGAAAGGAGCATAATTATTCCCATGACTAGACAATATAAATCGGAAACCATCGCTCTCCACGGCGGTCAAGCACCGGATCCAACTACCACTTCCAGAGCCGTCCCGCTATACCAAACTACTTCGTACGTCTTCAAAGATACGGATCATGCCGCACGGCTTTTCGGCCTACAGGAATTCGGGAATATCTACACTAGAATCGGCAACCCAACCACGGATGTTCTCGAACAAAGAGTCGCTGCGTTGGAAGGCGGAGTCGCCGGGTTAGCGACTGCATCAGGACAATCGGCAGAAACTCTGGCGTTGCTAAATATCGTCGAATCCGGACAGGAAATCGTGGCTTCCTCCTCTCTTTACGGCGGAACATATAACCTACTCCACTATACTTTTCCGAAGTTGGGAATTAAGGTTCATTTCGTGGATCAATCAGATCCGGAAAACTTCAGAAG